>JAAYEX010000063.1 GCA_012728535.1 Clostridiaceae bacterium
GTATTCGGGTTATGTCGAGAACCTGGCGAAAAAGAAAATCATCGGCGGCTATCCGGATGGCACTTTCAGACCTGACAACAAAATCGAAAGACAGCATGTCTGTGCCATGGTTGTAAGAGCCGCAGGTATGGATTACGAGGGAAAAGCTGCGAATTTTCCGGATGTAGCAAGTGATAGTGAGATGTCACCTTATATTGCTACTTTGCAGGAAAGAGGTGTCATCAACGGGTATCCGAATGGCAACTTCGGCCCTAAAGACGCTGTTAAGCGTGGTCAGGCTGCAATCATCATTGCCAGAGCCTTTAATCTCAAAAGTGCAGGCAAGGTCAATAGTTGGAAAGATACGGCCGGCCATAGCGCCGAAGAGCAGATAAAAATCCTGGCAAGCAATGGCATTATTAAGGGCTACGCGGATGGCACTTTCAAGCCTAACGCTCCGGTAAGTCGTGCCGAGCTATCCAAAATGCTTACTTTGGCACAGGCTGTTGTCGCCGTTCAGAAGGCAGAAGCCAGTTTAAACATGGACGATATCACCCAAGCGCAAAATATGGTTATTGATGTGCCGGAACAAAAAGAGAAGGACGCACTAAACTCAAGGATTCATAAGCTCATATCCGGCGATTTGCCCGACATCTATGGCGCAGACTTTACCTCATATACCCCAACTCCTGAGTTGTGGGCAGTAATTGACAGAATCGGAGTCACGCCGGAAATGATCGCTGCTGACAAGGATGAAGGAACCATGTCACACAGTGTCTGGGGAGAACCCGATCATCCCGGAAGTGGACAATATGATTTCATTACGATCGATTTTTACACATCTTCGCAACCGGTATTCACCTACTGGGCTCTTATCAACTGGCATATGGATGTGAGCGAATACAAACGTGTGAAAGGTTATAAATACACCGAAAACATGGACGGATATGCAGGACTTCAGTCCATATGGGATGGCTCGACAACAGCTATTACCGCCTTGTGGCAGAGTGAAGCGGATAACGGTGATATTTCAGGCAGCGGTGCCAGGCACCTAAGTTGTTAAGTTATTTCCGCCTCCGAAGATGTCATTTGCCACTACAAGTCGCCAGCCCATCAGTAGCGAAACTTAACTCTTCTGTTTTTGAACCAGATAAACAATCAGCTGTGCTATCAAGCCTCCCACTAAACCCAGCAAGGTTAGGAAAATGAAGGCTAAAGCTCCGATCAGGTCGCCCCAGGCGCCCGGGCCACTGCCATAAGAGAGAATCATAAAGATGAAGGCTAAGACAAGTCCGCCCGAGAAAACATAGAAGGCTATCTTTAGATTTAATAAATAGAGAGTTAAAGAGATCAGACCCAGGATCAGGCTTAAAACAAGTAAGCCGATCACATTTCCCCAAAGCAGTCTTGTGCCCAAAACAAACTTCAAAGCAATCAGAAACAAGGTAAAGGATAGGCCAGCTGTCAGCCCTCCGAATAAAAGAGCTCTCTTTGTATTCCTCTGAACCATAGTCACTGCCTCCTTGTCATTAAAAAGGTCGGCTTTGGCTTAATCATATTCCGCGCAAACTGCTTTGAATACTTTTTTGCTTAAATGTTTCACTGGAAACAACCGGGAGGATCACCTCAAACATAGACCGAGGTATAGTCGGTAGGAGAGTCAGCCGGCTGAGGGGATTAACTTAGTAACTAAGGTGCCTGGCACCGCCCCTTACAAAGAGCTTTTTTGGATACTGAGAGATAATCATAAAACATATACAGTTGACTATCTAGATGATCCATATTTATTCCTGGAGAAAATTTAAGGGGTCAACGCAGCACTATAGCCTTGAATTGCCGCCAGATCAGATCTGGTATCTGGCAGCAAGTATATTATGTTACACTACATTGTGACAAATACAATATATGTGATATTATGTAAACAACTCATCTACCATGTTGTAGAAGGAGATATCGAAGATGTCTTTGCACCATGCAAGGCATCTTTTGTTTTAAACTGGTTCTCTTGTTTCTATAAAATTCCTATACTTTTTCAATTGTTTTTTAATCCTATTGTCGTAGTCAATATAAAAAGCAGTAATCATTAACCAATAACTATCTCTTTCTTCTAAGACAATCTGATACCTATCAATAGGGTTCAGCAGGTTTGTTCTTACTCGATTCTTATACCAAGTCTTATACACAAGGAAGCAATTTTTCTCACACTCAGATTGATGATTGGTTTCTAAAGCCGGCTTTATCCAGTTTAGGCGCTCACATCGCTTTAAATCCGGCTGACGTTCTCTAACGCCATTATAATCTTTGCATGTTAAGTGATAGTATGAATTTTCTTTACCATCATCCGATCTAGGCATACTTTTCAGACTCACTTTTTTTCCACAATAAATGACTTTCATATTAAACAAGTCTCTTCTGAAGATGTTGTAATAAAGATAGTCAAAGTAATTAGCGTAATCATTGTTAAACAGATCTAGAGTGATCATTTCAGGCAAAGCTAGACAGTACATATTCACCTCACTTGATCCAACACAAGAAGGTTAAATTTCTTTTCACTATAAGCTGACGAATGTCTTAATGTTTGACCTGTACGCTCTACGATCAATTCACACAACTTGAGTTTAGTCTCACTAGTTTTCAAACCTCTATTAACATATCCTACAGCACCGGTCAAAAGATCACACAGTTGCATGATTGAGTTGTGGTGGGACCGAATCTGTTCAATCTTTGCAACGCATTGGAATCTATTTCGTGCCCTGTTCTCCAATATGTTGTTAAGCTTCCTTACTTTTCTGATACTTCTAGTATCTTTTATATCAACGTAAACAGTTAGTTGGTCAATTTCGTTTAAATATTTATTTACGACGTGATAATACATTTTGTAGTAAAAATCATCATGAGTCTGATCGAAGTCTTCATGTCTTAGCTTTGACTTATTTGGCAGCATCACACACCTGAAGCTGAGAGATTCATTATCAAAGAAATAGTTTACTAAATTGAGATAGTATCCTTCCTCACCCTTAGAAACCTTTGTCCATTTGATTTCTCGATGCGAAGGTATCCCGTGATTATATTTAATTTGTCTGATATCGCCATACACTGTTTCTTTTATGTAATCAGGGCAGGCAATCGCTCCTATCAGCATCACCTTAATCCCATCATTTTCCAAGTGGCAAGATTCGTCACAGTACAAGTTCAACATAGGCATTTGCTCCTATCGACTTCAATAAGCTGGTGGCAGATAAAGGTTTTCCTTTCAATAGTAACACTTTTATTCTTGATTATGGCCGAAGCGGCGTGAAGAAAAGGATTCATGCCAGGTCAAGGATTATTACTGAAATAATGCAAAATTTATATAAAGTAAAAATCAGCAGTCGTAACAAGATAGCAATATAACAAACTCTATATAAGCAAGCAACAATTCAACAAGCGCAGCATTAGAGCGCTATTAGGAACGGTTGGCGACCTCGATACATATGATTCTATTCTGAAATACTGGATTCCGTTGTATCACATACCTTTGTCGTAGCTATAAGTCTTTTGATTTCCTTGATTTCCGGCAAAAGGTGATCAACGCTGGATTGCAGTTCATTGGTTTCTGAAATATAAACCAACATAGTTCCATATTGAGAAAAGTCGATGATTGATTGCTCTTTATATATTTTTTGATACTTCACTATTTTTCGATATTCGTAATCTATTGCAACTTCTTTTATTTCATATTCGTTGAGAATAGTTGACGTAATAACATCGAGTGAGAACACGTGTAAGCTATTGGGGAAAATCCTTATTTTTGTTTCTTCCAATTTTTTTATACGTTCTTGGGTATTTGCAGGTAATTGTTTAACAAAATTCTCGCTGATGAACCTTATAGATGAAAGCTCAAGTGCACATTCACCAACATTTCTAAATGTTATACAAGCTAGTGAGGATCTTACTAACTCAAAGGAGATCTGTAGATAAGGACGTCTTCTGTTGTTGCGTTCAGCAAGAAGGTAAATTATGGTTACCCAAGCAGCTAGCATTGAACAAAAGTGGATAATTGTGTCCCACTGTGGGAAAAGGGTCTGCTTTTCTAGTGCTTCAGCAATTCTTACATAACAAATCTGTGCTATAGAAAAAGCCACTCGGCCACGACTGCGTTCCCGAGGCCGGTGCCAGGCACCGGCCCGACCGGGCCGGCACCCCCATTAACATAACTTGCGAATTATCGCTTCAATTTCGCGAATCTTTTCACTCTTATCTTCATCATCGTCAAAAGACTCGCGTACACAGTGTTCCAAATGCTCCGTGAGCACATCCACGTTAACCTTTTTCAGGATAGCAATCGTCGCTAGAATCTGATTTGAAATATCAATACAATAGCGGTCATCCTCAACCATGCGGACCAGACCATCCAGCTGGCCGCGCGCAGTTTTCAAAAGATTTAAGGTTTTATCAAGATCAGCTTTCATTCTTTTCACGGATAAAAAACTTTCTATCCGGCCTCCATTATCATCAATATAGTGCGAGGCCCTTCGCCAATTGCCAGAGCCGAGCCTCGCACCTCGCATCTTTTTCCGGCCCTACTCCATTCCGACAAACTCGTAGCCCAAGTCTTCAACAGCCTCAGCCAAAGCCGCCTCATCAACGGAAGCTTCCGCCATAACAGTTGCAGTTTTCGCAGCCAGATCGACAACGACATCCTCAACCCCCTCAAACTGTTTCAACCCCCGCTCCACCGCGTTCTTGCAGTGATTGCAGGTCATCCCTTCAATCTTCATAACAATTTTCTTCATATCCATAGATTTATCTCCTTTATCTTCAGGCTGAACAGAATCAGCCCCGGTATTTCCATCCGGCTCCTTGCCGGCATTTTTCATATCAGCCTTATTCATATCCCCGGCAGCCAAAGTTAGAGTCTCCACCTGAACCGCAACTTTTTCCGCCTCAACATCTGCTCCCTCCGACAAAGCCGTCCTTGTCGAACCGGCCTGGTGCTTGGGCTCAAAATTGCGAAGACGCTGGGAGTTCCCGACCACAAAGAGTGAGGAGAAGCTCATCGCCGCCGCCGCGAACATGGGATTCAGTCTCAGACCGAAGGCAGGGTAGAGGACACCCGCAGCCAGGGGGATACCGATTATGTTGTAAATAAAAGCCCAGAAGAGGTTTTGCTTAATGTTGCGCAAGGTAGCGTGGCTCAACTCGATCGTCGTCACCACATCCATCAGGTCGGAA
>JAAYEX010000064.1 GCA_012728535.1 Clostridiaceae bacterium
CCATCAACATCGATTTTACCTTTGGACATTGTAGCGATGCTGTCGAGGAGAAAAACACCGGCATTATCCCCCTTACCCGTAAGCTTGACACTACCGCCGTTCAAGCCGACAGTCGAGTTTTTCATTACATAGATGCCGTAGTGTCCTTCGTAATCACTACCGGTACCGGTGACATTGATGCTGCCACCACTGATGATAACTCTACTTTTTTCGGGGCTGTAGATGCCATAAAGCGTATTTTTGCAATTAATCACTGCATTTTCGTTGAGAGTAAAGGTTGATTTATCAACATAAATAGTTGCACTTTTGGCACTTGACTCCACCCTGATATTTCCGGCCAGAGTTACATTGGCATCATTCTGGAGAAGGAGGAAATAGTGATCACCGGCTGTTATGACTGAATTGTTACCGGATCTGATCGTCAAGGCCTTGTTGTGCTTGACCCATAGCTGGCCATCTTTCAAAGTTATATTGCCTGTCACATTAATGACATCGCCGTCAGACGCATTGTTGATGGCATTTCTCAATTGCTGTTCAGTATTTACTTTAACCTCAGCTGCCTGAACCGATAGGGGTGACAAAATCGTCACCAACAAGATGGCCAGAGTCAGAGTTATTGTAAATACAAAGTTTTTGCGCTGCCTTATCATTCTCAGATCCTCCTGTTAGCCGGAATTAGTGAAGCCGGGTTGATGCCTCGATCAACTTGCCATTATTTCTTCTTTCTCATAATCAGAATAATAACTACTGCCGCTATTAGCAGTAGAGCTAATATAATCAGTGCCAGCCAGAGTACAAAGGAAGTAGTCTTTGAATTTCCTTGATTGCTGCTAACATCGCTTTCCTTAGTTGTTATCGTCAGGTCTTCGGCCTGAGATTCCGCTTCAGTCTCAGATGGAAGCGTGCCGGCCTCAGATGCAGGCGAGCTGTAGACTGAAGATCTAGTGTCATCTGTCGTATCGGAAGGCGCCTCAGTTGATGTGCTTATCGTCACTTTCGTAGCTGCTTCTGTGCTTGTAGTGCTTGTAGCTTCCGCTTCAATAATAGTTACACCGTTTATAGCAAAGAAACCTTTGTTGTTTCCCTTCTGATACCGGATACCTGCTTGACCGCCTTCCTGGGCCCATACTACGGATGAGCCTGAATTTGCGCTCAGGTTTGTTGAAGTACCTTCTGTAAAGACCGGCTTTCCGCCGGGATTGCTCCAGACACAGACAACCGCATTTCCACTTATTTCCGGCTGGGCATTGAAATCCATCTTAATGACATTAGGGATGATGGCATTGCTGGTTCCGAAGGCAAAGACAAAGCCGTTGCCGATTTTTACTGAACCTGCGCCTCCGATCTGGACTGCAAACCCCGATCGGGCACTGACTATGCCGCCCTTGATATCAACTGTCTGCGATGTTATAGCATCGCCTGAACCGGCAGCTTCTACCCTGCCACCACTGATATTTGCTGTCATAGCTGCCAGGGCGGCTTCCGCCCCTCCAGCACTCACAGTGCCTCCGCTCACATTTACAGAAAAAGCCCTGACAGCCGTTCCATTTGCGGCGTAGACTGAACCGCCCTTGACTGACACTTCCATGCCGCTTCCTGTAATAACATCACCCGGTCCCGAGTTTTCAACTTTGGCCGTGCCGCGTACAATTACATTGGAATCTGAAGCCCTCATGTATACGGTTCCATAGCTTCCATTAGATTTAATTGTACCGCCACTTAGTTCAAGCCGGCTGTATAAACCGTCGCTGCAAATGGCGTGATTGCTCTCTACCCCCGTTGCATAAACATTGCCGCCAGTGACATTGACCTTTACATTGTCGGCTGCAGAGGCTATATAAATCCCGCTGCCAACCAGATTATCTGTGGATGATACTGTACCTCCATTCACATTAACAACAGAATTTGCACCTCGAACTGTGATAGCATCTCTTTTTGCGGTCACCGCACCGTTATTGACCGTCACAGATGTAGTTGCTCCCATTACATAAATCCCCGAGCCCGAAGAGCTGACATTACCACTATTCACTGTAATATTTGCGTTTAAAGCATCTGATCTGATGGCAAGTCCATCCGGACCCGTGTTCGCCACAACTCCGCCGTTTATGATGATGGAGCAGCCGCTGACATAAGGGTTGTAGATAGTTACAGGCTCACTGCTGGAAAGGTAACCTCCCTGGGCCAGTTCAAAAGTGCCGTTAGAACTATCGCCCAGGTTCATCAAGCCATTCACCGCTCCTGAAAGCTCTGCCTTCCAGACCACATGCACACCGGAGTCAAGATTTATTACCAGTTGGTTCTTTGCATTGGTAACTTTGCCTGTAACGGTAACAGTATTTCCTGATTGCACTGCACTCAGCGTGCCGCTGCCACCATGGTTGTAACTGTGATTAATCTGGAAGGTCAGATTATCTGCGTCAGTTGCCTTTACTGTCTGTGGGGAAAATGCCCAGAAGCTGAGCATTAATAATACTATCAAAAAAAATGACAGGACTTGTTTTCTCATTTTCATATTCCACTCCTTTCAGGACTAAACTAACTTTCTTTACTTCAGCACATTCTATGGAGGCACATTTTCTGATGCCTTGTCTTTTTGAAAATCGTAATACCTTAAGATCAGCTCAGACTTACTTCTGACCTCCAGCTTCTTGTATATTCTTTTAACAAAATAATTGACCCCGGAAGTACTTATGTACAGCCGGCCGGCCATCTCTTTAGCCGTCATCCCACGGAGAAGCAACTGAAAGACTTCCTCTTCGCGGGGAGTCAGAACCGGAAGCGAATTCTCTTTATCAGTATTATTCATAGCAAAAATCCTTTGTAATATTTCGGATGAAGATAAATAATCCAAATTATTTCGACTGACGAATTTTCCTAATTAAAACTAAAACAATGACAAAAATCCCCCCACCGATAAAAAGCAATAAAAGCCCCCAAAGGAGTATTGATTTAAGTGAATCCGACATCGGCACCGACCTGCCGCTAGTGCTTGTTGTCAGCCCGCTTGCCACTGTGGAAACAAGTATTAAAGTTGCATCTTCTGACCCTTTCGTGTCATGCACAGTGACGTCTGTCATGGGCTCAGTCAATTCTGCAGTTGTACCGGATGATGTTGGTGTTTAAGTTTGAGTGGGCGTATCAGCAGGTGTAGCCGTAGTCGATGTGGTAGAAGATTTTTCCGTAGTTGTGCTTGTGCTTGTGCTTGTCGTTGTAGTGCTTGTAGTTGAAGATGTGGTAGTCGTTTCTATGATTTCGATTTTATAAGTGTCCCAAACAGCATACACCCTTGTATCGCCTGTAAAGATACATGCGTCTCCGGGATTAGCCTGCGGACCCGTGGGAGAACCTATTGCCCAGCACTTAAACTTCTTCATAAGCAGAGGTTTGAACTGTGTCGGCGGGAGCGTCATTCCGATATTGTCTAACGCCCAATTCTCTACCATGTAACCTGACCCGCCATTACCATCATATGTGATCTTATAGAGAGTATAGTTACCCTGACCGACACCGGGTGCTTTAACACGTATATCAAGATAATTGGAATATTTGTTGTACTCGACGGAATATGGTTTTATACCGTTTACCGTCGCTGACGTTGCATCGGAAAAAGCATAACCGCTCTGCGGAGCCAAACTGATTTCGTAATAGTAAGTGTAGGAAGGGCTCATGTGGCTGTTCCCTGCCCCGACACTCCAAATAGTACCATTGACCTCTTTTAATAATGTTGTGTTGTACGGGTCGACTGTATACTTACTGTCCGGTGCAATGCTGATAGCTCCCAAAACCTGAGCTCTTATTTCTCCTTCCGTGTACTTGGGCGTAAAAGAAAAGTGTAGTCCGGCCATATTGACTGCTACCGAGTCGATATGAGTTTTTGCGGATATTGTCACCGGCATAAGCGTTGTCAGTATCAGCATAGCCAGCAACAACACCGATAATCTGCCTGTTCTCTTCAAACCTTGCATATCCGGTACCTGCCTTTCATTGCCGGAAGCTTTGCGTCTGTATCTTAATTCTAAGAAGCAAATATTGTCTTGAATAGCTACCAATTTTGGTAGGTCGGATTGAATTTGCCGATGATTTTTGATTCCGGAGAAAACCTTTAGGAATAGTTAGCAGAATAGATTACCGGTTATACCGACAAAATGACCGCGATTCAACTCAACTCAGTCAATTCTCAGTAGGAAAACTTTCAGGATACAGGTGGGCAAACAATTCAGAGCGTTTGTTGATACCCAATTTTCTGTACAGATTCTTAATGTGGAAGTTGGCAGTATGGACACTGATGGTTAAGTCCGTCGAGATTTGCTTAGCGTCCTTGCCAAGCAAGAGCAGGGCGGCGACTTCTTTTTCACGGGGTGTGAGTTTAAGGTCTTCAAGCAGATCCGACTCCTCCACTTTCCTCACCGCCTCAGTCATGTCAACAGAGCGAAAAGCGTCCGACCAGTCTGCAGCGAAGAGATGCTTTGAATAGGCGGGTGATAGCAGTATAAAGCCGATGAAGACGGCTGCAGTAGTCAGTGTAGCAGCAAGGGGCAAGTTATCGGGTGTGTATGCAGAAATAGCGCCCGGAATCAGATAGGAAAGCATGCTCACAGGCAAAATGATCACAAGACAAAGTTTGAAGAGACGAAAGTCGCCATGTTTTTTGAATACACAGCCAAGCAAATAATAGGCAGCAATATAGCCCATTTGCTCAAAGCCGTGGATATAGCGGGCCAGACTGCGCAAGGCTGAGCCCTCCGGCATAAAATACAGACCATAAGTTAAGAGCATAGCGATAAAAAAGATATTGCACATATTCCAGACACTGCGCCTTGTGACAAGCTGCAGTGTTACCGCCAGGAAGACGACGAAAATGCCTACAGAACCGTTTGCTACCTGGGCGGCAGCTGACGAAGAGCCCGGCAGATAGGTATAGAATATCTCAACAAAATAGTGGGCGACAAAAAAATAGAGTGTCAGCTTAATTGCAGGATTCATACTAGCCCGGGGCCTGGCTTCTACGGCTGTAAAATCCTCTTTCTTATATAAAGAAAGGCAAATCGCTGTGCCCAGAATAAGGGCCGCCAAATATATCCTGCCGAAATAACCCGACAATAGGGACAGGCCGGCATCCAGTTGACTGAGTGCAAAGAATAAAGAGATAGCAGCAGCTCCCAAAAGACGTTCTGCATTATTCAGGATAAAGGTATAGGCAAAGGCTGCACAGGCAGCACAGCCACCAAGGCCGAAAGTAAAGACTAAAGCCATAATCAGGCTGAGCAGGCTTTCCGGCATAAGAAGCCAGACAACAAAAGCGGCAGCAGTAACGAGAGCAGTCAGCCTGGCAAAAAAAGCCATATTTCTTGTCCTGGTAAATGCGAATAAAACACCGGCTCCGATGCAGTAGGCACTTCCCATCAGTGTCATGGCATCCAGTGCAAAAAGCTGAACTGATTCACTGAAAAGTGCCCCCTGCATGTTGGCAAAAACAGGAGCCAGAGGAAAGATCAGCATGTATTTTAAATGACAGGAACGTACATTACGTATGTTGATATTATCTTTAGAACGGCGCAAGGCAACAAGGGATGCAGGTAAACTACTTCTTGCGTCCGATTTCACTTCAGACATATTGTCACCTCCCTACCCTTATGCCCCTGTCATTTCCATTCCCGGACCTTCATTAATCGAAGACTTCAATAGCGTTCAGCATTATTTCCCAGAAGAGATCAAGGTCAAGCTCTTCAGCGACTGTTACATTAGGCTGAGGTGACATATCCCAGGTATTCATCCGATAGTAATCAATTACGGACATACCGTAAGAGATGCCGGGCGTAGTAACCACATCTACAAAATAATCGGAAGTTTCGAATATTTCCGGATTAATCAGATAAGCAATGCAACAAGCATCATTTATCGTCGGTAGTATTTCGGTACCTTTCGCAGGTCCCAGAGCATAAAACTCAATTAAATCTCGAACAAAACGGCCTAAACGACTATCTATTTCAGATATTTTAGTAAATGCCTCAGGCGTTACAATAGCTTTTTCAGTCAGATCCCAGCCAAACATAACCTTTTTGCACTTGCTGTCAATAACAATCTTGGCAGCTTCCGGATCTACCCAGAAGTTGAATTCAGCTGCCCCGGTAATATTGCCGTAGCGGCCGCCTCCCATGAAAACGATCTGTTTGACTTTGTCACAAATCCCGGGTTCACGAGTCATAGCCAGCGCTATGTTGGTCAAGGGGCCTGCCGCAACAAGATTGATGTCCCCATCTGATTCCATAAAGGTTCTGATTAGAAAATCTGCAGCGTGTTCCTTGCTGGCCTGACGTAAGGGTACAAAGTGTTCAGGTCCTTCAAAACCGGACTGGCCATGAACCATGGGTGCTGTCTGCAGTTTTTTTAACAGTGGTTTGGCACAGCCGGGTACAACAGGTATATCCAGCTTCATCAAATCCATGATCATCAGTGCATTCTTAATAGTGTTCTCAAGAGTCGTATTGCCGGCTACAGTCGTAACGGCCAGCAAATCGATATGTGGGTCACCGGCTGCCATAATAATCGCCATGGCATCATCATGGCCGGGATCACCGTCGTAAATCACTTTTTCAACACGCATCTTCAAATAGCCTCCTTATAAATTATCTTTTTTTAATCATAGATCATAAGAAGAGCATATACTACCAAAAATCTAAATATCTTAAGATTTTCCCTAGCTATTCTGGCAGCCATAAAAAGAGGGCACCTCTTCAAGAAGCACCCTCATTTTCGTCTAGTACATGATCAGCCGCCATGTACATGACCAGACTATAAGATAACACTTTTTCCTGAACTTTTAATCCGGCACAGAGTCCTTTCGCTTCCAAATTATGTATAAAGCCGCAGCAATACAGGCCGCTCCCGCAGGCAGCAATATTATTGGTATAAGGTTGTTGTTGCTTTCACCCGTGGGGGGAATATGCGACTCGATTTTTTCCATTGCTACAATAGCATCTGCTTCATCTTCTGTCAGAAGGCCTTCTTCAGATTCGGCAATGACTTTTACCGTATTCTTAATAACCATTGCCCTGACATCGTCATCAGTAACCACATAAGGCTCATCTGCTTTTATAGTGATGCTATCACCGGGCATAAAGGGTGAAGAGCTCCTGTCCACAATCATGTTCTCAATCCCCAACTTGGCGTCATTGATTTCAAGTTTTACAATGGCGGCAAGACCCACATTTTTAATGACAAAGGAATAATGCAAGAGGTCGCCGGTCTTTGTGAACTTCTTCTCCTGAACCCGTTTTTCGACCTCAATCAATGGCGGGGAAATGGGCAGCACGCTTTCATAGAAATTCGTAAATATAGCATCCTGTTTAGCCTCTGATCCGTCCCGTCTGAGTACCCATTGCGTCTTCAATTCATTGCCGCCATGCTCATCGTTGGTTACATAGACTGTGAGCAAGTAAACAGTATCATCATAGATGGCTTGCTCATTGTCCCCTGCTTCCTGATAATATCCTTGTATTATTTTTGTGGATATTTTCAGCAGGTATATCGCTTATAATTTATACAAATATTAATCGTTGTTATTGCATTTTGACTTTTGGGAAAAGAATAAACTGTTTAATTTGTTTAAAAAGAAATTCTTAATGGACGGAATTATAAATCCAGAACAGCATAAATGTTGCCACGCTGCATAACCACAATTAACTTAAGTTATAATCATGAAAAGAATACTGTGTTATTTTAAACCTGTATCAGATTTTCACCGGCACAGAAGCAGCTTTATATTGTGAATAGAGAACCACAGTACCAACTGGGAACAGGCCGGTTCATATTATCGTAATAGGCTAACACTTCTGCTGCCAGCTTCTCCATTACCTCTATCTGTTCTGTTCCGAAAGGAATGGCCCAGGGTATGGATGAGAGGGTGTTGATGGAGATATAAAGTGCCAAAAGCTTCCAGAATTCCATTGGGGGCTTCTGATCAAAGTACCCGTCTATTATTCCGGACGCGAAGTAGCCTGATATCCGGGCACTCCAAACGATGCGGTTGAATTCTTCCCAGGGATCGCCGAAGTCGTAGCGGTCGAAGTCTATGATCTGCAATTGATTTTTCGTATCCACCATCATGTTGCCAATGTGATAGTCTCCGTGCTGAAATGTTTGTGGCCGACCTTTAAGGAGATATCTGTTAGCTGCGATATAGTCCAGGAAGTATTGCCCATTATCGTATTTCAACGGGCTGTCTGCATAGAGTTCGATCTTGCGGTCAATCTTACGGTTGAAGCGGCTCTCCCAATCTTCCTGATTGTCAGGCGCCGGAATCGAATGTATGAGCTTAAGAATCTTACCGGCCTGAAATCCGTAAAAGTATTGGTCTCCCTCTGCCAGCGCCGGAATAACTTCCTCCGCATCCTTGCCATC
>JAAYEX010000065.1 GCA_012728535.1 Clostridiaceae bacterium
GCTTGCTTCGATCAAACAAATTATCGGAGCTGAGAAAATCCGTGAAACTATCACAAGAGTCGATTTAAACCCCGACGATGGTAAGCATTATCAAAAATATTCACTAGGTATGAAACAGCGATTGGGGATTGCTGCTGCCATTATGGAATCTCCCGATATTGTTATTCTCGATGAACCTACTAATTCATTGGACAGCGATGGTGTTCAAATAGTAAAGGACATTGTGACTGAAGAGCGGGATCGCGGTGCTCTTGTGGTATTGGCCTATCATGATCACGAAATCCTCAAGTTCTTGTCTGATGAAATTATTGAAATCAAGCAAGGTCAAGTTGTTGGCAGAACATGAGGTGATGTTTTTATGAGAAAAAAGAAGCTGCTCCTTATCATCTTGCCACTCCTATTAATCGCTGTTTGGCTATTCCGGTTTTATCGTGTTAATGCAAATTTCGATGGAGTTGAAACTCGTTACTACAAAACCGGTGAAAAAGTCCCTTACGAAACTGACTTTATTCATATATCTGACGAAGATCTGCGTGGTTATTCTATAACTGTGCATGGAGCAACTATATATACGCTCGATGAGTATCTTAAACTGCATGGCATCGAAATGGACACAGATGGCCGTCCTGAGGAAGAAGTATACTGCCCTGACTTCATCTATGCAGTAGATGTTACTTTTGAAAATGAAGCCAATACCAGAACCGAGGTCGGCCTTAATATGTTTTCTACCTTACTTATCAGTGCGAATCTTCGCTTGATGGTCAACCAAAATGTGTGGACGCCTTTGTATCCACATTTAGATGGTTCTCTGATGTTTAAGTTGTATCCTGATTCTTCACAAGATATGCAATTGCCATATGCTATTGAAACTGAATGGGAAGCAAATGAAATTGATCGAGCCGAGTTGGAGAGTCGAACTTTTTACCTGAATATAACTGAGTATCCTACTCGTAAACTAATTGAAGTGGAAAAATATGATTGAGGCGAGCCGGTTTATACATATATGTGTGGAGAAAACATAGCCTGAAATTCATGTTTTGAGGATTTGCACACCCAAGGCAAAAATTTGCACCCCCTCTAGTTTATCGTGCTATTGTATTCGTTTTGGGGTAGGATGCCAAAAGGACTCCGTTACAGACAGATCGTAGCGGAGTTATTTTTTATTTCGACCAGGAAAGCTGTTCATAACTTAATATCTCAGGTGCTTGGCACCATCGAGTACCGACATAGGGTGCTTGAGTGACAAACAATAATGCTGAGATGTCGTTCTAAAAACAGTAAACTTAAGCTGAAACGACTACGTTCAAAAATTCTTCAATTCTCTTCTTGATCAAATCACGCACAAGGCGCGTTAATTAAACGGTGCCAGGCACCTAACTTATTAACTCAACTTTCCCACCACGAAAGTGGTGAATGAACCTTGAAAAATGAATAAATTGGATAAACTGGTGCCAGATAAACTGGTGCCAGATAAACTGGTGCCAGGCACCTTATTAAGTGATTCATGCCTAAACTGGTGCCAGGCACGATTTGATTCAGGCACGATTTGATTCATAAACTGGTGCCAGGCACGATTTGATGCATTTTAATGGCAGCTGTTATAGAATATTGAGCTCAGGGGGCTATCCGATGGCTAGAGTTTTACACGAAGACTTAATCTACGAAATCCTTTCGGTGGTCGAAGAAATACCGGAGGGCAACGTGGCCACTTACGGGCAGATTGCCCGCCTGATCGGCCGGGACAAAAACTCTCGCCTTGTTGGAAAAGTGTTGAGCATGTCACAATATTATGGCGACTACCCCTGCCACAGGGTCGTGAATCATGCCGGCCGGCTTGTGCCCGGCTGGTGGGAGCAGCAACGCCTGTTGGATGACGAGGGGGTCACCCTGAAGGATGATGGTCATGTCGATCTGAAAAAATACCAATGGGACTGCTGACAACTGTATTCCCGCCCGAAAGACAGCCTGCTTATCCGACAGGCCAGCCGGCAGTTGAATAACTTAACAACTTCGGTGCCTGGCACCACCAAAAGAAGAGGTATACATGAACGAGAAAGAAATCAAAACTTTAACTGATATCGGTAGAGACTTTATGAAATGCCCGGTCTGGAGCGAAACGCTGCTTTCTGACCAGGACAAGAAGCTTCCTCAGCCTGAACTATATCATGAGGCAGAAGCGGACAGCGAAGTAATACCGCTGCCTCGCAACTTCGAGGACCTGGACCTGAACGAGAACCTCTTCGACCTTTTGCGCAGCAGAAAATCAAGGCGCGTTTACACAGAAGAAGCCCTGTCCTTGCTGGAGCTGTCCTTCCTCCTCTGGAGCGCCCAGGGAGTAAAAGGCCGGCGCGGCGAAAAATACGCTACCCTTCGTACCGCACCCAGCGGCGGTGCCAGGCACGGCTTTGAATGCTACGTAGAAGTGCCCCGCGTTACAGGACTCGAGCCAGGGATTTACCACTATCTTGCCGGCAACCATGCTCTCGAACTCAGAAGCAGTCAAACAGAAGACGACCGCCTCCTGGCTGTTGCGGGACAAAAATGGGCAGCCCGTGCACCCGCTATCTTGTACTTTACCGCAGTGCCTTACCGCTTCGAATGGCGATATACAATCCATGCCCACCGCATTGCCCTAGTCGACTTAGGCCATGTCGGCGAAAACCTCTATCTGGCTGCAGAAGCCCTAAAACTGGGAACCTGCGGAATCGGCGCCTTCAGACAAAGCCACTGTGACCAGGTCCTCAAAGTCGACGGGTACAACGAATTTACCGTTTACGTGCAACCCGTCGGCAGGGTCAGAGA
>JAAYEX010000066.1 GCA_012728535.1 Clostridiaceae bacterium
GTATGTATGCGTCCCCAAGTAAAATCAGTAAAATCATTAACGGCAAACTGGCAATCACTACGGCGGAAACCAAGAGTTTCAGCGAACAGGCTGCCAGGATCTTTGCCGACGAATTATATGAAGATAACTGTTATTTCAAATTCAAGGAGATCTTTCCGGTCATCCTTGACTTCAGCTCCTGGCATGATTTAAATGACTTCCTCTATTCTGCTTTTCAATACAGTATTGAGCAAGACAGAGAGGCTGACGAAGATCCGACCGGCGCAAGCCACAAGAATAAATATTACTCAGGCAACAAACAAATACTATATATGTATTGCATTATTCTTTCTGACTATGTGAAAAGGGATATTGACGAGCCTTTAGTGCTTTATTCGTCCTTGCAGAGGTTTTTCGGCTTCTACACCAACCTGATGAATAAAGTAATTATCCTGCTGGCGGACTCCCACCGAGAAATACGTTTAAATCAGTTTTATCATCGGGAACATTTGGATTCATTGCCTCCCGAGAGCAAGAAAGAGATCCTGATGACCCTTTTCAAGACCGAGCTGTATGCTGACTTATATCGCTGGCATATAGATATTGACGCCAACAAGCCTTTCCTTCTGGCCAAGAATAAATTCATCATGCTTTTCGATAAGCAAATCGACGGGACACCCCAGCTGGCACTGATCCGAAATCCGTCGGAACTGGATCATTTTGATGAGTTGGTGATGGACAAGCTAAAGGAAGCTCGCAGCCTGACTTTTAACAGTGACAACATTCAGGAATACCTCGATCGCGGAGATGCAGAGGCTGAAATGCTGGAACTGGATGAAAAAATCAGGGTTCTCCTGTCAACCACGCAGGCAGGATATAAGGCTGACCACGGAAGAGACCAGGTAGCAGACTTTTACGGCAACTTGCTTGAGGGCGGCACATCCATCTATATGTCTGCAGACTCTATTGCAACTTTCCTTTTTAAAGCAGAAGTAATTGTGCCGGATTTATTAACCCTGGATCTGGAGTTAAAGGAACGCATCAGCTATTTAAAACGTATCAGAGATTATGTAGAAAGCGTAAAACATGCTCCTGTTTACGTCATCAATACTCCGCTGAACAGCCTTTCCCTGCTGCTTGCCGGAGATTGGAGCCTAGTCAGCCTGGTCCACCCTTTTAGCCAAAAAGTTAAGTATCATATTTTCGCCAGCGACCTGATCGGCCCCGATCTGGAAAATGCCTGTGTGGTCTCCGACATTAATGTCAGCGACTATATCGAAAGTCAGATCGCACAGGCCCGGCTGCATCATTAAGTCTGTGCCTGTCCGGTGGGCTTTACAGGCCGGGTACCAAGCGAATCAACAGATAAGTGACGATATTGTAAAAAATATGAAGTCCTGCAGATGCCCAGACGTTGCGGTCGTAACGGTGGTAAAAAGCTGTCACTAGCGCTGCAAAGGGCAGATAGTAGCAGATTTCCCATAGATTATTTACTTGTATCAGAAGAAAAGCGACGACAGAAAGGAGACTGGCCAGGAAGAGGCGGAGTTTTCTCGTGCGTTCGCTCACTCCGATGATGGCTTCGCGAAAGGTAAGCTCCTGCACAAAGGGCAGCGAAACAGCAATCATAAGCAGGGCCGGTATCATGGGCAGCATATTAATT
Organism: Clostridiaceae bacterium; assembly: GCA_012728535.1. Taxonomy (GTDB): domain Bacteria; phylum Bacillota; class Clostridia; order Saccharofermentanales; family DTU023; genus DTU032. Next base: position 1,643 of record JAAYEX010000066.1, read on the forward strand.
GTCTGCCGGACCGTGCTTTGCCCGCCGGGTAAGATGCTGACATGGAAGATGCCGCTGATCGTGAAATAGAGGGCAACAGTTATAGCCACGCTGAGCAATGACCACAGCACAAGCTCAAGCAGGAAGTTCCAGATCTTCTTTTTTCTTTTCCTGAAACGCGACCACTCCGTGACCAAATGCTTGCCATAGAGGAGAATACCCGCAAGAAACAAGGCTGCATACACAATAAAGGACGCCCAGGGAGCAGAAACTATCCCGTATTCCAGCAACAATCCCCTGCCGCTGTACTGCATCAGATAAAAAAGGACAATCATCATACTGGCTCTGGCCATATTCACACACTCCCGTCTTTCAATCACAGACATTATATCAGCAGAGCGAACAGTTTGGGCGTACAGTAAATCGGTGCCCAAATCGGTGCCCCCAAATCGGTGCCAGGCACGATTCTAAGTTTTGTGCCAAAAGTGGTGCCAGGCACGATTTGATTCACCTGCATAGTTTGGTGCCAGGCACGATTTGATGCACGTTTTTCGGAACATAGGAAAAGCCCTGGGTTCAGGGCTTTTGCGGTGTTTTTACTTCGTTGCAGTGATGTAATTACGTGATTACGTGATATCCAATTGCACCTTAACTATGATCGTCGCCCATTTGGTTTCTCGTCTTTATTGCTTTTTCATCGAGTAGGAAATAGACAAAGCCGCCGCCCATTGTGGTCGTTGCCAACCAAAGGGCCATATCGATCTCTTTCGAAATTGCCTCATCGCTGATCATTGCCGTTGCTGTGGCTGCATCCTTGTCGTATTTCAGCGCTGTGATAGTCACCCAGTGCCATTTATCCAGGGTCTCCACTTCACCATTACATAAGTTCAGAAAGGCTACGGGTGTTTCCTGCTCCAGAGCCTGAGTAATGAAGTCGATCATCTCATTCAAGGAAGGTCGCCGTGACTTGTCAGCCGGGACCTTGAGGATCCTGCTGTCCAGCTTCAGATTATGCGAGCACCCGAAGTCCTTCACTTTTTCCGCAAACTTCGATGTACTGGGCAGGCCGCCCTCGCCCGGAGTTACATAATTCCAGGTCTCCTCCATCAAAGCCAGCAGGTCCTTTTTTGAACAATACCGGTCCGCTTCCGCTTTTTGGTAATGATATAAGAAAATATTTGCCGTGACTGAGGGTGCACAGCCGGACATTCGCTGCCAGGCGTCAGGAAACCATTCCTGGTTGCTGCCGAAATACTCGACTGAATCCGAGTGATCGTCGCGCACGGTTAGATAATTCAAATCAGGCAAAATGACTTGTCGCTCCATTTTTCCCTCCGAATGTGATGTCGCAGCATTGAAAAGAATGCATTAGAGTGAATTATATATCATCTTCCAGGCTTCGAGAAGGCGGTCAAAAGACCAGCCTGCGTTAGCCGGGCTGGTGCTGGGCAGGCGGATCGCGCGGCGTCCTGACATTTTTTCCTGATACTTTTGAAAAAGCCCGGCTGCTGTGCCGCCATTGGTGTAAATCTCCCTGATCTCCGCCTTTTCCAAAATCGGCTGCAAATCGTTAGGCACGACATCGCTGATGCTGCTGTCTGCGGATCCTTCAATGCGACAACTGGCGATCACATCCCAAAGAGCTATACCATGCCGCAAAAGGAAGGCATGCCGGCCTTCCATTGTTTTAGGAATTTCTTCGGAAAAAATAGAGGCCAGAAGGGGCCAGAATCGGTTCTGCGGATGACCATAATAAAAACCGACCTCGCGTGACTTCACTGAGGGGAAGCTGCCCAGGATCAGGA
>JAAYEX010000067.1 GCA_012728535.1 Clostridiaceae bacterium
ATGTTGAGTTGAGGGAGCTCAGTTATTCGGATTCTCAGATTATCCAGGCGGATGCAATTGCAGCTGCGCGGGATGCGGAAATTCCCCTTTTGATAAAAAATACCAATGATCCGGATAATGCCGGAACCATGATTCATTCTAAAAAACCTGATAATGGCCAACTGGTAACCGGTATTGCCGGCCAGCAAAACTTTACCGTCATTCATCTCAAAAAATATGGCAGGAATGAGGATTACGGTTTTATCAGGAAAGTCTGCACTATCCTCGAGGCACACAAGATTACGATTCATCATATGCCGACGTCGCTGGATACTATGTCAATTATTTTTCATATCGATAATAAGAAAGAGTTGAAGCAGATTATCGAGCAGATAGAGCTTTACTGCCATCCGGATCATAGCAGCTATGAGCAGAATATGGCTTTAATTACAGTAGTCGGTGAGAGCATGGCTTATCAGCCCGGAATCGCCGGAAAAGTTTTCAGTGCTTTAGGCAGCAAGGGTGTCAATATCCGCATGATTACTCAGGGAGCCAGTGAATACAACATAATTGTAGGGATTGAGAGTCATCAGTATGATTTAGCGATCAAAACGCTCTATGACTACTTTTTTGGAGAGGATGAAGAGAAATGAATATCGCGATTTTAGGTTTCGGCACAGTCGGCCAGGGTATCTACCGGGTTCTTGAAGACCGCAGGTCTGCACTGGAAGGACAATGTGGGCAAGAGCTTTGTGTTAAAAGAATTCTCGTGCGCGACCTTCAAAAAGATCGAGGTGCATTTTCGGCTTCCAGCCTTCCTCTGACTGACTCTTTCAAAGAGATCCTGGATGACGATTCTATTGAAGTTGTATTTGAGGTAATGAGTGACGGACCGCAAGGCACTGAATATGTCAGACAGATGCTGGCCCGGGGGAAACATGTAATCAGTGCCAATAAGGCTGCTATCGCGGGAGCCTTCTTTGAGCTTCAGGAAACAGCCCGGGCTGCCGGTGTTCACTTTCGCTTTGAAGCGGCAGCAGCAGGTGGTATTCCCCTGATAGACCCCTTGGGAAAAATCCGTCATTTGAATACTATCTCTTATCTGGGTGGGATAATTAACAGTTCCACCAACTATATTCTCTCTGAACTCAGCCTGGAAAAACCACGGGATGAAGTTTTCGCAGAAGCATTGACTTTGGGAGTCCTGGAAGACGATCCTACCAATGATGTAGAAGGTTATGATGCAAGGAGAAAAATTGCGATTCTTGCTTCTATGATCCTGGCACAGGAAATCAACGAAATGGATATACCGACAATCGGTATCAGCCGGCTTTCAGAGGAAGACTTTGTCTGGGCCGGATCGGAGAAGCGCAGGTTGAAGTTGATTGCAGCCATGAGACAAGATGATGCTTTTTATCAGCTGTCTGTCTTGCCGACAGCCTTGCCCGAAACAGATTCTCTGGCCAATGTTGGTGGAATTATGAATCAGGTGCAGTTGAAAGGTGACATAATAGGTTCGCTTGTGTTTTCCGGAACCGGTGGAGGAATGCTTTCAACAGCCCATGGCCTCTGGACCGACTTTTTGGATGTAATCTGTTCCAGACCGGGGTATTATTCTAATGTGGGTAAAATAAAAGCAGACCATTCTATGGAACGAATTGCAGAGTTTTATCTGCGGGAGGCGGGGAAGTCTCCTGGTGAAATTAAAAAGATTTCCGTAAAAGAAGCACTTAACCTGAATAACAAAGGATTTACTATAATTGAGATAGCTTGATTCTTTCTTGAAGAGAATTGAAAGGCAGTGATTATGCG
>JAAYEX010000303.1 GCA_012728535.1 Clostridiaceae bacterium
AGGCCGGTCTGGCTTCACTTGGTGCTATCAAGCTTTCCAGCCTGCTGAAAAAACGTTTCGGTGTAGCACAGTCTGTCCAGGAAGTCCTGGCCAATCCTACACCTCTATTCATCGAAAACCGGATCGTCCGCGGATTGTTGGATAAGGAAATCGAAAAGCAAGAGTCTTTTATCGGGGCCCGGGACGACAGTTCGTCAGATATAGGTTACCCCCTGTCCGGCAGCCAGATGGGGGTCTATCTGGACTGCCAGAAGGACAGCCAGGCACTGAGTTACAATATCCCGACACGCCTGATCCTGCCAACAAGCATCGACGCCAAACAGCTGACAGCAGCTATTACGACCGTACTTGAAAGCCATCCCGGTATTCACGTCCGGATCGAGGAGAGCTCCGAGGGCATCCGGCAGGTTCCTCTGGAAGAAGCTGTCCGGGTTGACCGGCTTAGCCTGACAGAGGAAGAAGCCGAATCCTTTGCCAAAAGCTTCGTCGAGCCATTTGAGCTGACAAAGGGGCCCCTCTATCGGGTCGCCGTTGTAGAATCCCCTCTAGCCCTTCTGGTTTTTTCCGATTTTCATCATATTATCTTCGACGGGGCTTCCATGGATCTCTTCCTGCAAGAAGTAGGCCAGGTCTACGAGGGCGGTATACCTCTGTCCGAAGAGATGGCAGGTCATACTTATGGAAAATGGGAAGCGCAAGAGGAAGCCGGGGGTGTCTGGGAAAAGCACAGGACCTATTTCGCCGGCCTGCTCCGGGATATCGAAGCCGCCAGTGAACTTGCACCTGACTTGCCGGGTAAGAAAGAAGGTCGTTTGCTAAAGGCGGAATGCCCTGTAGACCGCCAGGCAGCGGAAGCCTTCTGTAGCAAGCATGGTCTGACCCTTGCCGGTCTTTTCCTTGCCGCCACCAGCTATTGTCTGGGCAGGTGGACAGGGGGCCCTTCGGTCAGCTTGTCCACCATCAGCAGTGGCAGAAGTGACAGCCGGATCCTGAACAGTTACGGTATGTTTGTCCGCACACTCCCCCTGATCATCTCTATGGATCAGGATCAATCCGTCCTTGACTATATCCGCCAGGCACAGGCAGCCTTGCATGCTTCTATCTCACATGAAGCCTATCCCTATACTCTCATCGCCCAGGAACACGGCTTTCAGCCCAACATCATGTATACCTATGAGCTCGGAGTATTGTCCGACTACCGGATTGCCGGTCAAAGCTTCCGGATCGAAGAACTGAGCACCCAGGCACCCAAGTTCAAAATATCTATCCACGTTGAAGAGCGGGGGTCGGATACGGTTTTCTCGGTCCAGTATAATGACGCCTTGTATTCTCACTCCAGGATGGAAGGTCTGGCAGAAAGCCTGGCCTTCAGCTTCTCCCAGATGCTGAACAGCCCAGATGGAAAAGTCAGAGGAGTCTCTCTCCTTAGCGATAAAGAGGCAGATCTCATCAGGAGCTTTCAGCCTGCCAACCCGCCCCCACTTCCCTGTCCTCTCCTGCACGGTATGTTTGAGGAAGCTGCAGACCGGTCACCTGATTCAACCGCCCTTATCGCCTGCGAAGGTCAATACAGCTATGGCCAACTGGACGCTGAAGCCAATCGGATCGCCAATGCCCTGATCAAACTGGGGCTGGCCTCCGAAGAAAGAGTGGCCTTCCTCCTGCCCAGGACCGGGCGCATTCTTATGACTATGCTGGGCATCTTGAAGGCCGGTGGCGCCTACGTTCCCCTAGATCTGGAGTACCCCAAGGGGCGGGTAGAACAAATCCTGGCCGACAGTCAGGCAAGATTTCTTATTACAAATGAAGATTGGTTGGCTGATTATCCCCAGGCTCTAAATATTGATGAGCTTCGTACCCATCCTGATGACAGACGCCCCGATCGGACCGTTCAACCTGACCAGCTTGCCTATATCATTTACACCTCCGGGTCTACCGGAAAGCCCAAGGGGGTCATGATCGAACATTACGGCATTGCCAATTACCTGACCCCGGCTCCTGAGAACATTCATATTCACGCCCTGGTTGAAGATGCCAGTTGCATGATGTCCATCACCACCGTCACTTTTGATATGTTCCTGAAAGAGAGCATGGCTGCCCTGTGCAATGGACTTAAACTGGTCTTTGCTGACGCAGATGCGGCAAGAGACCCGATAAGGCTGGCAGCCTTATTTGAGGAGACAGGAGCGGATGCCTTCAACGCCACACCCTCCCGGATGATGGAGTATATATCTTATCCGGCCCTGCTCGCCGCCATCCGCCGCTGCCGGGTAGTTATGGCGGGTGCTGAGAAGTACCCGGCCAAGCTGATGGAACAGCTGAGAGGGGGTGAAGGTCGGAAGGCCCGCCTCTTTAATACCTATGGTCCTACTGAGATTACTGTCTCTTCCAACGGCAAAGAACTGACGTCCGCCGACCGGGTCACCATTGGCGGCCCCCTCCTTGGAGTGGTGGAATCAGTGATGGATCCCGACGGCAATGAACTGCCTACCGGCATCGTCGGCGAGCTATGGATCGGAGGACGTGGCGTAGCCAGAGGCTATGTAAACCTCCCGGAGCAAACGAAGGAGCGTTTTGTCATCCACAAGGGTATCCGCATGTATCGCTCGGGTGATATGGCCCGCTGGACAGATGACGGAGAGATTGAGCTTCTTGGTCGAAATGACAAGCAGATCAAGCTGCGCGGACTCCGTATCGAGCTGGGTGAAGTTGAGGCGGTCCTCCTGGCTATCCCGGGCATAAAAAATGCTGCGGTCATCATTAAAGAAGTGCAGGGAAGCGACCGGCTCTGCGCCTACTACACTGCTCAACAAGAGATTGCGCCCGGCCATTTGCAGGAGGAGATGTCCAAACACCTCTCTCCCTATATGGTGCCCACTGCCTGGCTGCAGATTCCTGCCTTTCCCCAGACTTCAACCGGCAAAATCGACTATAAGAAACTGCCGGACCCAAGCCCCCACCGCCTGCAGGAATATACGGCCCCGGCGACAGCGACAGAGGAAAAACTGGCTGCTGTCTTTGCCGAGGTCCTGGACCTTGATCCGGGTGAGGTTGGCGCTGAGGACAGCTTCTTCGATATCGGCGGCAGCTCACTGTCGGTTACCCGGGTGGTTATTGCTTTGAAAGAAAGCGGTCTGGAGACAGCCGACGGGAAAGCCGTAAGTTTCGGAGATGTTTTCGCCAACCCTACGCCCAGAGCTCTGGGGTCACTGCTCGCCCGGGGAGAAATCCGGAAGAGTGTTTCCGGATCTGCAGACGACTACGATTACCGGGAAATCGATCGTGCACTGGCGGAAAATACCCTTGAGGCTTTCAGGCGCGGGTCTTCCCGCGAGCTGGGGCACGTGCTTCTCACAGGTGCCACCGGCTTCCTGGGTATTCATGTTCTCCGCGAACTGATTCGTGATCCCGGAACGGAAAAAATCTTCTGCCTAATGCGGCGCGGACGCCATGGCAAGCCCCATGATAGGCTGAAAAACCACCTCTTCTACTATTTTGAGGATTCCTACGCTGATCTCTTTGGAGACCGCATCGTCCCAATTGAAGGAGATATCACAGAGCCCGATTCCCTGGCCCGATTCAAGGATTCAGGACTCGATACAGTCATCAACTGTGCTGCCAATGTCACCCACTTCGCAAAGGATGACAGCATCTTCCGGATTAACACCGCCGGCGTTGATAACCTGATTGACTTCTGCCTGGACACGGGTGCACGCCTCATTCAGATTTCTACTGCCAGCGTAGCGGGCTTTTCTGTAGACGGAAAACCTCTGCCGGGAGAAAAGTTCACCGAACAGCGACTTTACATGGGACAAAATCTGGAAAACCAGTATGTCTACAGCAAGTTCCTGTCCGAGCGCAATTTACTTGCAGCCTCTGCCAGCCGGGGGCTGGATGCCAAAATCATGCGGGTCGGTAATCTTATGGCCCGCGACTCCGATGGAGAATTCCAGATGAACGCCGCAGCCAACAGTTTCCTCGGACGTTTGAGAGCCTACAGTGTCGTCGGATCTTTTCCCTATTCAGCCTATCTGGCTCCTGCCGGCATGGCTCCTATCGACAGTACAGCAGAGGCCGTGGTCCTGCTGGCCAAAACGCCCTCTCTCTGCCGGATATTCCAGCCCTTCAACGATCATTCGATCTTTCAGGGTGATATCGTCGCGATCATGCGAGAAGAGGGGATTCCCATAAATCTGCTGGAAGACGCTGCCTATGAGAAAGCCCTTGAAGACAGCCTGAAGGATGCGGGAAGAGCCGAATACCTGACCAGTCTTGTCGCCTACCAGGGTATGGCCGGAGGCAAAAGCCTGGCCCCTGTGGCTGTCGATAATCAGTTCACCAGCCAGGTGCTTCTCAGGATGAACTGGCGCTGGCCGGTTACCGATAACGACTATCTTCGCAAGTTTTTGCGCGACCTGATCAGCCTTGGTTTCTTCGAAAAGCCCAACTTGCTCAAATCCAAATAGGAGGAATCCGTATGCAGAAGATATCGCTTATGACCCCCTGGCTGGCAGGTGCCCTGGTCAGGCAGGCAAGCTTGATGACAGGGCCCGAGATTCGGGCTCTCCAAAGAGAGCGGCTCCTGATTCTCCTGGACTATGCTCGCCAGCATTCTCCTTACCTTCGAGAAAAATACTTGGAGCTTCCCGACTATCCTGAACTTTCAGATATTCCAATCACCCTCCGTGAAGAAGCCATGCCCTGTCTGGACCGATGGGTCTGTGATTCTGAGATTACCGGCCCGGGGCTCGACAGCTATTTGTCCCGTCTGGACGAGACCTCGGTCAGCAGCCCTTTTCTGGGGCGTTATCGGGTGCTCACGACCTCCGGTACTACCGGCGTCCCTCTCCGTATGATCCGTGACGACCGCCATAACCTGGTCCACGCAGCCTTAATTTCACAGCGCCTCCTAGGTAGTGGAAAAACAGAGGGAAACCCGGTTCCCGCACTCCCTTACCCGCGTACAGCGGGCGTGATATCGAGAGGAGGCTTCAGCTCCACCTACCTTTCCTTCCTGAGGACCAAGAAAGCTTATGAGGCAGCGGGCCGGGGCGGAGAGATTCTGCCCCTCTTCGTGGAAATGGCGACTGATGAAATGGTGGAAGCCCTCAACGACTTCCAGCCCCGTTTCCTCATCGGATACCCAAGCAACATCCGCATCCTTGCCGGCCGGCAGCGCCTAGGCAAGCTGGATATATCACCTGATTTGATCACCTGCAGCGCTGAGCACCTTTCCCTTGAGGACATACACTACATCGAGGAGAGCTTTGGCTGTCCCGTGCTGAACAACTATTGTTCAACTGAGGGCGGTGAAGTCGCTTGCCTTTGCAGGGAAAACCACATGCACCTGAATTCAGATTGGGTCATCGTCGAACCGGTAGACCGGGCTATGCAACCGCTAGCTCCCGGGCAGGAGAGCGACGGCATCCTCCTGACCAATTTGGCCAATCTGGTCCAACCCTTCATCCGCTACTATGTGTCCGACCGGATCGTCATGCACGAGGAAGCTTGCGCCTGCGGTTCCCCTTTCCCATATATTGATATCGAGGGACGGAAGGAAGACAAACTGTCCTTTCAGGATAAAGGAGGTGCTTGGATCGAGCTCCCCTCCGCCCTCTTCATTGCTATTTCGTTAGATACCCCTAATTGCGGTCAGGTTCAGTTTGTCCAGAGAGGGCCTTCCCGCATGGAAATTCGCTGCATTCCGGAAGATGGAGAAGGGCACGAGCAGCTCTGTCGGAACCTCTTTGACATCACCAAAGACAGACTCACGCGTGAAGGACTTGGAGACCTGGAACTGACGACAAGTCCGGAAAGGCCAATACTGGGTAAGAGCGGGAAAATGCTAAACACCCTTCGTCTTATGGACGGTGAGAGGGCAAATGTGCCCTTTGATAAAAAGGAGTCTTGATTGATGAACCGGCACAGGCAAGTTGGAGGTATTTTGCTTATTAATATGCTATAAACTAATCCAGTAACGCTGAAAGATCTTGCCGTTGTCGAGATCCTCAGATTCAAGGACCCCTCCATTACTAATAATTACCCTTGCTGACGCCATATTACTCTTCCAACATGTAATCAGCACTTTATTCATGC
>JAAYEX010000068.1 GCA_012728535.1 Clostridiaceae bacterium
ATACTTTCTGCCTCTTTCAATAGTATCAGAATGCCCCTATAATATACTAAAAAGATTATCAGGAGGAAAGAAAATGGATGTTTTTAAAAAATTAAACGGTGGCGTGATCATGGATGTCATTAATACAGAACAGGCCAAAATTGCTGAAGCTTCCGGAGCAGTAGCTGTTATGGCACTGGAACGCGTTCCTGCAGATATCCGTAAGGATGGAGGGGTAGCCCGCACTTCGGATCCGGCTATGATTGAAGAGATTGTCGCTGCGGTCAATATACCTGTAATGGCCAAAGTTCGAATCGGACACTTTGTCGAAGCACAGATTTTGGAAGCAATTGGGGTAGATTTCATTGACGAGTCTGAAGTTTTGACTCCGGCTGATCATGTCTACCACATAGATAAGAAAGTATTTAAAACACCTTTCGTCTGTGGGGCCCGCAACTTGGGAGAAGCCTTGCGCCGCATTTCCGAGGGCGCCAGTATGATACGCACCAAGGGCGAAGCAGGTACTGGTGACATCAGCCAGGCTGTTACTCATTTGCGCACGATTATGGCTGATATTTCTCGTGTGGCGGCAATGAAACAAGATGAACTCTATGTCGAAGCCAAAGAGATGCAGGTTGATTATGATCTTATAAAATATGTACATGATAATAAAAAATTACCGGTTCTTAACTTTTCAGCAGGTGGCGTAGCAACTCCCGCAGATGCTGCACTCATGCGTCAGCTGGGCGCTGAGGGCGTTTTCGTCGGTTCCGGTATTTTCAAATCCGGAGATCCCGAAAAACGTGCAAAGGCAATCGTTGAGGCAGTCGCAAATTATGACGATGCCGGGGTTTTGTTAAAAGTTTCGCGCCATTTGGGAGAGGCCATGGTCGGCATCAATATGGATGATTTGGAAAAAACTTTTGCTGAGCGCTGATTAATATAGATTAACCCAAATAATTACCGGAAAAATTTAAGATAATAAAACGGAGCGAGCCATAACGTTTGGCCGCTCCGCATTTTATAGTGATCACTATAAAGACCCGTCTCCGGATCTTTTTTGGTTTACATTGCTTTGCTTACGGCTTAGGCTTCGAGCGCAGCGTTAAGTTTATTAATTAACTCATCGACATCCACACTGTGAACCATAGCAGCCTGCTCCAATGTCTCTGACTGAGAAGCAGGGCAGCCCAAGCAGTGCATCCCTGCACCCATCAGAACAGGAGCCAAGCCGGGATCAACCTTCAGAATTTCGCTAATCATCATATCTTTCGTTATTTTTGCCATTATAAAATCCTTTCATTCCCCTGGAGGGAAAATTTCACTTGTTTGTATTTGAAGATTTCCAATAAATACCTCGAAACTTCTTCACTGGCCAGTATCAGCCAAAAGCAGATAAAACTGTGTTTCATTTATCACACTGTAGGATATATTAAACTAATATTGCGGAATTGTTAAACTGGCAGTTGTCATCGACAGCGTTCCAAAGTTGGAGGCGAAAAAGCAACAGCTCCCAGTCTGTGCTAAATTTGAATCTAGTAACAAAAACAAAGAGCAAAGAAAAAGGAGCTGTTATGGAAAGTCTACAACAAATCTACGAAGAATTCAGCCTCAAATTATTCGGCATGGATATCACGTCAATGACGCTCGGTGAGTTTGAGCAAATAGCACTGTGTGGCTTCAAGGAGTATCTCATGAAGCATATGTCGTATCTCATCAAACAGGCCGACGATTGTTTGAAGGATAATCCGGAACTAAGAGAGAACTGGATCATAAGAAAGACAGTAAGCCGATTAATGGTAATGCGAAGCGGTAACCTCGAATACGAACGTCGCTACTACAGACACAAAAAGACAGGTGAGCACTGCTTCCTCATAGACAATCTCATTGCTGTCGAGCCACATGAACGCGTAGATCAGACTCTGAAAGCCGATGTAAGTGAATATGCTGCTAAATTTTCCTATCAGGAATCAGCCAATCAAACTTGTGATGGCAGGATCAGCAAACAGACAGTACAGCGCATAAGCAGAGATGTAAAACTACCGGATACACCGGCTAAAGACCTGGAGCATGAAGAGCAAATAAAGATCCTGCATATTCAGGTGGATGAAGACCATGTAGCTATGCAAGACGGCAGCAATAAAGACCTGCGCATGGCAGTAATCCATGAACCGACCAAACACAGGAAGAAAAAGGCATACCTGCCCAACAAGACACATGTGTTTGACCGGGGTGAGAGTGTTGAGAATTACTGGAACAGAATCTGGAATGAGATCTGCAAAAACTACAAGCTTTCCAAAGATGCAACTATCTACGTACACGGCGATGGTGCCGGATGGATCAGGTCAGGCGTCAGGCTCATCTCAGGCACTAAGTTTGTTTTGGATGAGTTTCATGCCTTGAAATACTTAAAGAAAATTATCCCCCGGGCTGAAGGCGGATACAGTAATTTATGCAGGCTGCTTTATGAGGGAGACAGGCAAAAATTCAAACAAGCAGCCCTGGCTGCTATTGGCAAATTTAACTTAGATCCTGAAGAGCAGATAAAAGCCCTCAACTATTTCATGAACAACTGGGCGGGTATAGCTATCTGGAATGAGGATATGGCTTGCGGCAGCAGCTGTGCCGAAGGTTTAGTCAGCCACTGCCTAAGCTCTCGCTTTTCCAGCAGGCCTATGGGTTGGCGAGATCAAGGCTTAAAGGCAATTAGCAACTTGAGGGAGTATACATTGAACGGCCATAATGTTGAGGTAAAACACTTTCCCAGAAAGAAGAGGGAACAAAAATATGCTGAGCAGGTGCTTTCTGTTAATATAGACGGCATGCGCGATAGCATCAGGAAGGACTCAAACTTATTGCCCTTGGCCACAAGTGTTTTCACTCAAGCAAAGAATGATGCTACCCGCAGATTCTTTTACGGCATTAAAAATGGCGGAATGAAATTCTAGTCAAGATTTAGTCACGGACTTGTTAGCTATTTGCTTTCGTCGCCTCCAAAAACGTTACGCCAACTCAGCTGCTATTGTGGTCTTGGCTGGAGGTTTCGGAGCGTGTGGTTTTTTTCATTAAAAAGGACTGTTTATCAACTAGTCACTGCCTATGCGGTAGAGCAAATTGGAATCGCTGATCACATACAGGACGCCGTCCATTTCTTCGACGTCGCGGAAGCGCTGGCCTTGGTCGGCTAGGAGTCTTTCTTCGCCCACAACTTTCTGATCGACGATTAGTAGGCGGGCGACATGCTGTCCTCTTAAGCCTGCGATGAAGAGATTGTTTTGCCATTCGGGGATGAAGTCGGAATCGTAAAAGGCCATGCCGCTCGGGGCTAGGACGGGGTCCCAGTAGTAGATCGGCTCTTCGACGCCTTCCCTGCTGGTGGCGCCGCCGGGGATAGCTGCGCCGCTGTGCCGTAGCTGACGAGGGGCCAGCCGTAGTTTCTGCCGGGAAGGATCAGGTTGAGTTCGTCGCCTCCGCGCGGGCCCATCTCA
>JAAYEX010000069.1 GCA_012728535.1 Clostridiaceae bacterium
CTTGCCAAGGCGTTCTCGCCTGATTGCTTCCAACTCGTCGACTTGCTTTGAAGCCTTGTGGTGGCGTTCGAGATAGGCGTTGTTACGCTCCGTCCATTCCTTCTGGTCTACTGCTGATCGGGCATTTTCATAAATTGCTTTTCTGGAGAGTTCGGTAACAACCTCAATCTCACGGAACAATTCCGTAAGCTCTGTATCGATTGCCGTGGTGTCACAAAGGACATTTTGAGCAAGTCGGCAGTCCTCAATCAGCCCATCGCGGTTATGCATTAGTTGATTGAATGCGGCTAAAAACCTTTCTTTAATCACTTCCTCGGTGATATGTGGCGTCTGGCATCCTTTTCCGGGGTTGCCGAGCCGTTTGTATTTATCATTACACTGCCAGACTTCTTTGCGGTAGGTCTTGTCACCCTTATAACTGCCCCAGACCTTCTTACCGAAGCGGCCGCCACAATCCGCACAGATAAGTCGGGATGCAAATATACTCGTGCTGCTCGTGGGTCTGCCGAGGTTCTTGCGTCGTTCGATTTCAAGCTGAACGGCATCGAACTCATCAGGTTCGATAATCGCGGGATGGCTGTTCTCGACGTAATACTGCTGAACCTGGCCTTCGTTCTTGACCATTTTCTTCGTGAGGAAGTCTGCACAGAATGTCTTTTGCAGCAGAATACAGCGTGTAAAGAGAGCGATGACTACCTTGAATTCTCTATGGAGCAAAAAATGTAGAATAGTGGAATGACAGTAAACGCAAAATGTAAACGCTCGAGTGAAGGATATATAGTATTACACGGCAGTGTTATCAATTCTAAGACTAATGAAAAAACTTGCTCAGGGGTAGCTAAAAAGGCTCGGGACAGAGCAAAGGTAGATGAAAACAATGTTCTTTTAGAGGATGTGCTATTTTCATCACCATCGGCTGCTTCTATGTTTGTAACGGGTGCAAGTTCAAACGGATATACTGCTTGGAAAACGGCTGATGGCAAAACCTTAAAGGATGTTGAGACAAGCGAGGCAAACGAATTATAAAAAGCCACATGTAAGTAGGAGGTTTTAGACTTGAGCAACGCAGAAACCATTATGCAATACTGCCGTATGGTCAATATGCCGGTAACGGCAAAACAAATCCTTGATGCCCGTTTCCCTGGGAAGCCGCAGCCTTATATAAACTCCACGATCAATGATCTTGTTCAAAATAAAAAACTCGTGCGCAATGATGAAGTCAGACCATACACAGTTCGTCTCCCTATGGACGGCGAAGTTATTCCCGAGCCGCAGGATTATTCAAGGATTAACCGAAGTGTGCCGACCAAAACGTGGGGTGGTATCGAGGTGCCTTTTATACGATTCACAGAGGAAGAACTGGACGAGACCGCCCGACGCGTAAACAGAGACCCGCGGTATGGTGAACAAGGTGCAATTATAAATAGCTGCCTTAATAAGTTTCCTCAAAATGTAGACAGTGACATTATTGCAATGAAAATCGCCTTGATTGATATGACGAACTCCACGAATCTAAATAAACACTTGAGCAAGATTTATTTGACAAGACTGATTGAAAAAATAAAAAGCTGCAATTTTGACGAACGGGTGGCTAAGGGCGATGTTTCTTTAGTTGGCGAATTGGCGAAGAATGAAATTAACCTTTTTTCGTTCTTCAGTAAGTATTGCCTGTACCATAATTATTATGTTTACCGAAATGACGATTATGTAATATTCGATGGTGTCATGCAAAACCATGTTGGTCAGTTTCTTTCTCATTACGAGTATAAAGGCAAAATATACAAAGCATCACAAATCAAAAACTGTATTGAAAAAATGCGCCAAAATTATGACTATGAGGGATATTTAGCGCTTATAGATTCAATCCTTGAGCGAAACAATATACATAGCAAAGGTCGACACAGAAAATTTGACTGGTTTGTGTGGTATAACAACCGATAGTCCAATGGGGTAACAATTAAGGGTGTGCAAAGCGGTGCATCTTTTAACGATTTACTTGGAGCGGTGCATTTTATCAATAGTTAGTACCTTTGCCAATAAAGAGTATAAATATTTAGAAAGAGATGCTGATTTCCTGGTTGAGATTAGCTTCTTTTTTTGTTTGTTAAGAAAGAAACAAAAGGAGGCCAACCTCTTTGATAATATATGGATGGATATTTATGGAGGATGTAAATGAATTTATTTAATTCAATCAATCAACGAAAGTCTTGTCGACAATATATTGATGAGCCATTTAGTTTGGCAGAGTTAGAGAAAATAAAAGAAGTTATTAAGAGCTTTGAACCGCTTTTCCCGGATGTGCATCTAAACTATCGCTTTGCAACAGAAACCAAGGGGATGTTTCATGTAAAGGCTCCGCATTATTTGGTTATTAGTGGGAAGGGTGAAGAAGGCGAACAGGAGAATGCAGGCTTTATCGGTCAGCAATTCATGCTATGGCTGAACGCTCGTGGTCTTGGCGGTGTATGGCTTGGAGCATCAAGGGATGCAAGTAAAAATCGTAAGTCTTCGGATATTATTGTGATTGCCTTTGGTAAAGTCGAAGGATCGTCAAACCGTGAAGAGTCGGAATTCAAGCGTAAGGATATTTCGGAGATAACCAATGATACAGAGGATAAGGGAATAAAAGCAATCCATTTAGCTCCGTCAGGAATGAATATTCAGCCCTGGTACTTTGAAAAAAGAGCTGAGAAGCTACTCGTATATCGTCAAATACTGAAGCCACCCAAGTCACTTGTATACAAACTTACAAGAGTAGATATGGGAATAGCCCTCTGCCATTATGCTGTAGCCTCCTGGCATTATGGGGCAGACTTCGACTTTCAGCCGGGAGGAAGTGGTCCAGAAAAAAAAGGCTATGAGTATTTTGGCCATGCAAATATTATTGATTAACTTATAGCGATTGACTTATCAAACCGAAGAAGATAAATAGTCTAATAGATTTCGTCAACCGGGATAGTAAACATGAATGTTCCTTCTGCTTTATCATCATCTCTTAATAAGCTTTTTAATCCGGCCACAATTTTTTCCAGTTTCTCCTGACTATTTACGACTGTAAATATAGTCTTGTTATATGGGTGACGGTCAGTTAACAGTGTTTTTAATGAACCAAACAGCGGTATGTTTGTAATTTCATTATAGACAATCGAACTGCCCATACCCTGGCTATCTAAAATTGTGGCCCCCTTTACGCCGTGTTTGACCAATAGGGCTAAGATGTCTTCAAGATACTCCGTTTTGTTAAAAATAATAAATAATACCTTCTTCATTATTCTTCTATTCCTTCCTGAACCGGGGTAGAACTTATAGTTTCTATTGTAATCTCTATATCCCCATCATGGGATTCATTTGATTGAATTGAGTCCGAAATGGCAATTTCATCCTCAGTGTCAGTCAAAATATCTGTATCCTGTTCAACTTCTGTATCCGGTCCCTGGTCCGGATCAGTATTTGCCGGTATCTTTGACTCAAGCTTAAGCTCCGTCTCTGTAGCTGTATCTGCTTTTGGACTGTCATCTGTAACCGGTTCGGATTCCTGCTCAAGGAGGATATTATCTAATCCATTAACTTCACCGGCTTTCTGAATAGCGATTTTTGAGAAAATAGGTCCTGTCGTTTCATAAATCAAAACACTGAACATGATTATAGTTGTTATGGCGGTGGCATATTGAGGCAAGTGTTGCCTGACTAATACTGATAATCCAATAGAAACCCCGCCCTGGGGAAACAAGGCCAGGCCTAAATACTTAGTGACAGCTTTTTCCGACTTGACTGACTTACATCCCATATAGGCTCCCAGGTACTTTCCTAAGCCTCGGGCAATCACGTAAGTTATTCCGATTAAGCCGATAGACTTTAATATGCCCAGATCAAGCGAAGCTCCTGCTAAGGTAAAGAAAAGAACATAAAAAGCAGCAACAAAATTGTTTACGGATTTGAATACTCTATCCGGCTTTTGCACCAGATTGACTAAAGTAGCACCTATCATCATATTGCATAGGAGAGAAGACAGACCCAGCATGTTTGATGCACCTAGTCCTAAACTTATGGCTATAAGAGAAGTGACCTGAAAATCGTCATGGGCTTTAAGTTTCTTCAAAACTATAGCCAGAACAACACCAATGACAAGCCCCAACAATAGTGAACCGATAATTTCCACCAAAGGATCAAGCAATATGGAGGAGAAGCTTGCTTTCGTTCCGCTGGTGGAGATCTTGGCAAGCGAAAGTGCAATGCCGAATGCCATAATTCCAATGGCGTCATCTAAAGCCACTACCGGGAGAATTGTTTTAGTCAGAGGCCCGTAGGCTCTGTATTGCCTGATAACCATCAGAGTCGCTGCGGGTGCTGTTGCAGCTGACATGGATGCAATTACGATGCTAAAGGCAAAGTCCATATTGAATATGAAATACATAAGTGAGAAAACTAGTGCGATAGCACCAATAACTTCAGCCAGAGCAATAATGAAGATTGACTTTCCATATTTGGCCATATCTTTGACAACAAATTCGCTTCCGATACTAAAAGCGATAAAGGCAAGAGCGAGTTCGCTTATGATTTCCAGTGATTTTGAATCCGTTGCACTGACAAAGTTGAAAAAAGAAGGGCCAAGCAGTAATCCTATGACCAAATAGCCCGATACACTAGGCAGCTTTAGTAAGCCTGCCAATTTACCCCCAAGAAATCCAACAGCCAACACTATGCTGATCTTAAGAATAATATCCACCGAAATCTCCTCCTTGTAACGGCGGTGGCTTACGCTGGGTGATTTGAAGCACAAAAAAAGCGTAAATACAACCGTATTGCATTTGCGCTTGGACCACTCCTCTGAGGTTAGCTGACGGGTTAGGGCTCCCAAGTAGCCCTTCTAGTTAACTAGATTAACCCCAATAATGGTTCCCCCACTATAAAATATATTCGGAGATTACAAATAAATGTTAGGACAGAAGATTTGAATAGTCAAGCATTGTACAATGGTCGAATTTAATAGAAATGCCTTATATTTCGAGGCATACGAGAGATGAGGGCATAGATAACAGGATGAGAACAAAAGGATTTAACCATTTAACTATTAAATTAACACATATTGTTTTTATTGATCGCAATTTCACTAAATTAGCGTTAGAATTGTAGTAATACTTAAGCATTACTACGAATATTATTATGACAGAACAATATTTTTGGTAATTAATGCTCAATGTAAACAAAAAGCAGAGGAGAGAGATTATGATTCTTACACAGGAGCAGCAGGCTCTGCTCGACGGGGAGAAAGGTGAAACCAATGCTAAAGTTATGAAGACTTTGGTGATGTATGGTGAAGCCTTTTCTGCAGAAAGGATGGTACCGATCACTAGTGAGTTCGGGCACAGTGTCATCAGTTTCGGTATCAGCGTTATGGATCCGGTCTATGACCTGTACGAGCAGTTGTTATCTGAAGGAGCAGTCAGCAAACAGAAGTTTTCAGCAGATCCCAGACCTCTTGACAAAAACGTCCCTTCCGGTTTCTTGAAAAATGTTGTTTTTAAAATTATGTATGGTGCCCAGGACAGAATAGAGAAACAGCTGGAAGAATTCGGCATTATGAATGATGACGCATACACCTGTGCATGCTATTTGCCGGAAGTCGGCAATGTTCCCGGGAGAGGGGATATACTTTCCTGGGCCGAGTCCTCTGCAGTTGTTTATGCGAATAGCGTTTTGGGTGCTCGCTGCAACAGAAATTCCGGAATTATAGAGCTGATGGGGTCTATTGCAGGTTTCGTGCCGGAATTCGGATTTCTGACTGATGACGGTCGCAAAGCTGACTGGATCGTAGAAGTACGTACGAGCAAATTGCCTGAAGCTCAAGTATTCGGGTCTGCGGTAGGTATGAAAGTGCTGGAAGAAGTGCCTTATATCAGGGGGCTGGACAAATGGCTAGGCACAGAACTGAATGAAAGTGTTTGTGCTTATCTAAAAGATTTTGGTGCTGCTACGGCATCAAACGGCTCAGTCGGGCTCTATCATGTTGAGAACTTGACACCGGAAGCTGTTGATTATGGTGAGGATCTCATTCGAGAGAATGCCGGGATTTATGTCATTGATGACGCCGAGTTGGAACGAATCAAAAACAGCTATCCTGTTATCTGGAAAAACCCTGAAGCAAAACCTAAACTATGCTTTGTGGGTTGTCCACATTTGACTTTGCAGCAGCTGATAGATTGGACGCTCAGAGTCGAAGAAGGTCTTAAAACCAGTGGAAGCAGAAGAGTAAAGGTTCCTACAGTTTTCACTACGGCTCCTGCTGTTATAAAAGAGTTCAATAAGAGCGAATACGCTCCCAGGCTAGAAGAAACAGGAGTTGTTCTCAGCTACATTTGTCCGCTCATGTACATGAACAATCCTTTATGTAAGAAAATGCCTGTCATAACTTCATCCAATAAGCTGCGGACATATACCAGTGCTCGTTTTAATACTGACGCAGAAATTTTGGAAATTATCACGAAAGGAGCAATTTAATATGTCCAAGATATTTAAAGGACGTGTAATTACACCCGGTGAGGCCACAGCGGAAGCCTTGGTTTCACGCACGGGAGTTAATACTCTGGCCAGCTATCAGTCAGCTCTGATGTTCGGAGATAAAGAAGTTAAATGTGGCGATCAAAATAATAAAGACCTCTACAAGAAGGCAATGCTGAACAAAGCTCTTTGCCTTCCGGAGACTATAGGTTCCACTACAGGCGGTATGGTTATATATTGCGCTGCAGCTTTAGGAAAACAACCTGCCTGCATGCTTTTTTCAAAAGAAATTGACTCTTTGGCCGCATCAGGCACGATACTTGCTTCTGTCTGGACAGATGCCGAAATGCCTGTTATCGATAGTCTGGGTGAAGAGTTTCTCAATTATGTACAAGACGGGATGAAGATTACAGTGAGCTCGGATGGCACTGTGAGTGTGGAATAGAAAGGAAGCAAACAAATGAAACAGGATTACGAGTCTTTATTTACCCCGTGGAAGATCAGAGATCTGGAAATAAAGAACAGAATAGTTATGTGCCCGATGGGGGGAACTTCAATTTTCGGCTGGATGGAACCCAGTCATTTCAAACAGGAATCGGCAAATTTCCTTATGGAACGTGCCAGGAACAATGCCGGTCTGATCCTCCCGGGTATTGCACCGTTGAAAAATGTCTTTGGTGGACAATGGCTTTACAAGGGTGATAGGAAATTTGCGAAATTAAAAGAGTATATGACCGAGTTTCATAAAACCGGAGCCAAAATGTTCGTTCAAGTGACTGCAGGCATGGGACGTTCGATGGCGATTAATGATCTTATGGTCAAAATGATTGAAAACAAAGTCTTGGGCACACTGGGCAAACCTTTGTTTAATATGGATTATATTTGTGCCAGTGCCTCTGCTACACCCAACCGCTGGTGGGAAAGCGCAAATTCCAGGCCCTTAAGCGTAGAGGAAATAGAAGAGATCATCGATGCCTACGGCAAAACTGCGCTAAAGCTGAGAGAAGCAGGAGTAGATGGTATCGAAGTGCACGCTGTACATGAAGGTTACTTGCTTGATCAGTTCGCTATGAAGTATACGAACCAGCGAACTGACGAATATGGCGGCTCATTTGAGAATAGATACCGCTTCGCCGCTGAGATCGTCAAAGAGATTAAAAAGGTATGCGGGGAGGACTATCCGGTATCTTTGCGTTATTCAGTTGTTTCCAAGACCAAGGGCTTTGGACAGGGTGCCGTGCCAGGTGAAGATGACTTTGTAGAAGTTGGCCGTGATATGGAAGAATCTGAAAAAGCCGCTAAGTTTCTGCAGGATGCAGGTTACGACATGCTTAACTGTGATAACGGAACTTACGATGCCTGGTATTGGGCTCATCCACCGTCATACATGCCGGAGAACTGTAACCTTTCCTATGTCAGTCATATCAAGAAATTCGTTGATATTCCGGTAGTATGTGCCGGTAAAATGACTCCTGAGGCGGGCTCGGAAGCAATACGCAAGGGGGAAATCGATGCCATGGGAGTAGCCAGGCAGTTTTTGACTGATCCACAATGGATCACGAAAATGATTGAGGATCGCGAAGCTGACATTAAACCATGCATTGATTGCCATAATGCCTGTTTTACCATGGCTAAGTACAAAGGCACTGCAAATATCCAGGATCTGGAGGATGCCATGAAGATGGCGCGCTGCGCTCTTAATCCCCGGACCATGCAGTCAAAAAAATATAAGTTGGAAAAGGCCACAAGAGTGAAAGATATCGCAGTTATCGGAGGTGGTATCGGCGGCATGGAGTCTGCTATGGTGCTTTCCGACCGCGGACATAATGTAACAATATATGAGAAATCCGATCATCTGGGCGGGGTATTCATTCCTGCAGCTGCACCTGAATTCAAGAGTAGGGACAAAAAACTGATTCAGTGGTATCTGAAACAAATTGAAGATAGACCAATTGAAGTTAAGCTAAACACAGAAATTACTGATGTTTCGGCACTTAAGGCTGATGAGGTAATCATTGCTACAGGTGCAATGGCAAAGCGTCCTCCGATTAAGGGACTTGAACACTCTATGGAAGCTGTTGACTATCTGTCCGGTCGGGAAGTAGGTGAGAATGTTATCATAGTCGGTGGCGGCCAAACAGGCTGTGAAATTGCTTATGATCTGGTTCTAAAAGGCAAAAAGCCACAGGTTGTTGAGATGCAGGTAGATCTGATTCCTGTCAAAGGGGTCTGTCTGGCAAACTCTTCTTTCCTGCGTGAAATGCTGGCGTTTAAAAAAGTTCCTGTCCACCTGGAAACAAGTCTGCAGGAAATCAAAGAAAATGCTGTTTGTATCAGGAACAAAGAAGGCGATTGCTTTGATTTAGACTGTGATTCAGTAATCATGGCAATTGGCTATGACTCGACTCCTTTGACAAGATCATCCGGGAAGATCCATCTTGTCGGAGATGCTCATGAAGTTGGCAATCTGCGCACAGTTATCTGGCGCGCCTGGGATGTCTGCATGAAGCTTTAGAAATATCGACTTTTTTACATGAAAAAGGACTCTGGTCCTCGGTTGTAGAACGGGAGGCCAGAGTCCTTTACTTTTGAAATTATAAGTTAAAGAATGAAGAACCAGGCAATCAGGAGTATGGCCAGACCGAGAACGAATCCTAACAATAGGCTTCGAAAGAATACACCTGCTTTTTGTTTCCCCGTGGGTGCCTGGACAAAATCGCTGTCAAATTCATTTGAATATCTATTATAGTTATCCATTTCCACCTCTGTTTTCTGAATGTCCTTCTCAGAAGGAGTTTCACCGCTGAAGACACGCTTGCGCTCAGCTTCTACCGGAGAGGGGCCCTGCGGCAGCTCGAGCTGTAAATCCAGTGTCTTTACTGCAACTATGGTGCGGTTGGGTCCCTTATCTCTGGCTCCCGAATTAATTTGAGCCTGTCTGACTATTGCAGCGAATGCATCCTGTTTGGACAGGTCATCGCGCAGATCCTTGCTGCGATAGTTTTTGTTGAAGCCGCTGCTTGAGAGCACGAAAACATCACCCGGCTGCAGGTCACTCTTATTCATACTGTCAGGCAAGGGGAGAGTTTCGCACGACAGTTTACCTAAATACTGTTCGGGAATTTCGGACTTAGCTTTCTCGGTCAGTCGGTAAATCTTCCCGTTGCGTGATAGATTTATCGTTGTATTACCGACATTTAGGGTGTAACAGCTGTTTGCATCGATTAGAAGCATAGCAAAGGAGCAGCCTACTTCATGGCTGAACTTTGAAGAAACCATTTCTTTAATCGAGGAATGTGCCTGAGCCAGTAAATCCTGTGTAAATAGTTTGAAGTCAAAGTCAGGATTCTTGTAATCAGCTATCTGATCCAGCATCTGATTGCCGATACGTAGAATCATGCGTGATGCAAGGTCTCCTGCACCTGGTCCGCCAAATCCTTCAGCCACCATATACAGCTGATGATATTTACCGGAGCTTATACTTTGCTCTTCATTGCCCCCGAGCATATCCGGGTAAATACGTCCTCCGCATAGAAAAGCGTCTTCATTTATCTTCGTCTCCTGACCGGACTCTGTCAGTCCTATCATGAGGGTTCTTGCCATATTATCCTCCACATGAGAAAAAGTTAATTTGCGGGTTATCAGCGTCTGCCGTTTTTAACTCTTACGTAGACCAACTTCACATTAGGGTTGCCTGTGTCCCGCATCTGCATTTCAAATTTATCTATTGATTGTACTAGATTTGACAGTTTATCAAAACCATAATTTCTAGAGTCAAATGATGGTTGCTTTTTGTTAATCATGTTTCCTACTTCCGCCAGGAAGGCCCATCCATTATCATCTTCGACATCTTTTATCGAGGAAGAAATAAGACTGATCAGTTTGCGGTCAATTTTATTAATTGCTGTTTTATCTTTTGTTGCTCGTTGAGTTCGTGAACGTGAGCTATCCTGACGCGCCGCAACTTTCTTTGTCTCAACTTCTTTAACCTCGCTGGCAGCAACTGATTCATCATAATTTCTTTGCAGAACCTCAAGGAAGATGAAGCGGTCGCAGGCAGCTATAAAAGGATTAGGAGTCTTCATTTCACCCATGCCATAAACAATCTTGCCGGATTCCCGCAACCTGGTTGCCAGTCGTGTAAAATCGCTGTCGCTGGAAACAAGACAAAAACCATCGACATTTCCGGCATAAAGGATATCCATAGCATCTATAATTAAAGCTGAGTCAGTTGAGTTCTTGCCGCTTGTGTAGCTGAATTGCTGAATAGGGCTGATAGCGTGATCTAATAGATGTGATTTCCATTGAGTGAGAGAAGGTCTGGTCCAGTCACCGTAAATTCTCTTGATAGTTGGAGTGCCGTAACGGGCTATTTCCTCCATCATGGCTTGCACGTTGTGTGGAGGCACATTGTCAGCATCAATCAGAACAGCCAGCCTCACATCATTCGTTGCGTTGTTAGATATTGTCATATATATAAAAATCCTTTCAAAAACAAAAACAGATATATTTACGTCTTTAACACTACAAGTTTAGCATATTGGCCACAAATGATGCAGTCTTACTAAATCAGGTTATTTCCACTTTGTCAGAGTAACGCTTAAGTCTGGCTTTCATCCACTATGGTATTATGTGGGTCATGAGAAAACTCTGCATTTAACCAAAATGCAAGGGAGGGGAGTCATGCAGAAGAAGCCACA
>JAAYEX010000070.1 GCA_012728535.1 Clostridiaceae bacterium
CTTCTAGTCTATGCAGTACTACACTAATCGCATAGTAGCATATGGAAAAAACGAACTCTATATTTCCGTTCCGCCTGGTGGGACAAGCAGTTCGAATAATGGAATTTCTCAGCCACAAGTATAGATCAACACAAAAACAAGAATGTGTATTCCACCGGTAAGAAAGCTTATAAACTATCTGGTGCCGCCGCCTGAGCCTCCGCCGGATGCCCCGCCGCCTCCGCCTCCGAATGAGCTGCCGCCACCACCACTTGATGAAGCATTGGCACTTTTTTGAGTAGATTGAACAGTATTGGCAAAATAATGGGTCATAATTATTGTGCGCGAACTATATGGCATGTCGTATTCAACCTGCGGGTTAACAATCTTCAGCTGCTCATAAACCTCCTGAGCAATGCCCATGTAGGCAGCCCAAATCATTAATTCCTGCCAGAGTACGACATGGGATACTCCCCGTTCTTCAAGCAGAGAAAAGTCTTTAAGATAGTTTTTAAATCCAAAGATCCTGTTGCCCAGGTCCTGTCCACTCGGAGTAATATCAACCTTCTTCCTGGTAAAGAATTTCATAGCCTTTTCAGTGGACTCTATGAGATATCCCTCGTTTGCCATCTGAGATTCTGACTGGCTTGCAACAGCTTCCGTCCAGGCATTAAAGGCTTTAATGTTTCTTTTGACGTAGCGATTAAATTCTTTCTCAGAAAGAACTCCGTCTTCCCCTGCTGCCTCAACCAGCATAGACCACAGTCTGACTTCAAGCTCATGAGTAGGCCATCTCAAGTTGGGTAGAATTCTCAGGGCCAGTTTATCCTTCTTAAAGATAAGTCCGACTGCTTCAGTCAGTTCCTGTAAGCGTCCTTCAGAAACCCACTTCAAGATAAAGGCGGAAATCCAATCCGACACCTCTGAACTTGTGAAGTATTGAGTATTGATAAAGTGATACCGATATGGAACTTCCCGGTAATATGAGTCCGTAACAGTCGGCTGAAATTGTTGCTTCTTCGGAACACTAGCAGATCCTCCGACCAGGGCTGCTATTACTATAAAAAACACCAGAGATATCAGAAAAAAATTAATGACATTGCCTGTATTGGATTTATTATCTTCCCCTTCTGTAAAGCTGCCTTGCATGGCTCTTTGAATCAGCTCTTCACTACTAACCTTGCTACTGAAGTCTGTTGAAAACGGTGTTCCTTCAAAAATACCGAGCAAGACTACATAGTCACTTTGCAAAAAACGATCCGAGCTATAGAAAGACAGGGCATTATTTGAAATTTCGGTTGTACCGCCTGCGTGACCAAATCCCCATAATCTGCTTTCGGGATATACATACTCGTACGATATATCATTCTTAACATGTATCTCGATATTGGCTATCGGGTCCATATCGCGATTTATAAACTGCCAGTAAAAGGCCTGGTGGTTGTCTGTCAGATTTCCGACAAAACCGGAGATTTCATATTCAATAGTGAATTCACGTCTGCCATATGCACCCAGCCCAAAGCATAATTCAATCCCGCTTGAAGTTTGATTTATCCCGTACTTACCTGTTTTTTCAGCAAATGACGCATCAATATCCCAGGCACCGATATACTCTAACAGCTCATTATTTTCATCGTAGACGTGAAAGGACAATAATTCGGAATTACCTAAATTACCCAAAGAAAGATAATGCTCAGTACCTTTTTCAGCATAGAAAATTCGATGGTCTCTGAAAAGAACTGAGCCGTCTTCATGGATAAAGGCATCTATCCTGATAGATTCTATGTTATTTTGCGCGTAAACACTTGCCGGCGAAAAAAAGACAAGCAAAAACATGGATAAGAGTAATATCCATAAAATCCGCTTGGCTGAATTTCGCTTGAACATTACCATTGTGGCATATCAGCCTTAGCGCTGGAGCTTTCGAAGTATGTTTCCTGCCTAAAGCCAAACATCCCGGCAACTATTGAAGTAGGAAATTGTTGAACCTGTCTGTTCAGCTTAGTAACTGTGTCGTTATAAACCATACGTGACTGGCGAACATTATTCTCATACTTATCAATACCTTGCATAGCTTGGATATATACTCCGTCCGCCTTTAAATTCGGGTAGTTTTCAACAACCACATCTATTTGCCTCATAGCTTCGGCAAAGAGATTGTCATCTTTCACAACCTGCTCAGCATCGGAAGATCTGTCTACTTTCCCTCTCATAGCGGTAATATTCGTCAAGGTCTCGGCTTCATGGGCTGAATATTTTTTAGCTGCATCGATCAGACTCTTAACTGCATCCCATCTGGACTCAATTTGAGCAGCAATGTTACCCATCGAATTTCTCACGAACTCTCTCGAAGATACCAATTTGTTATAAGTTGAAACAACCCATAACGCGATCAAAACTATTACTCCGACAACAACTGCAATCCACCACATAGTCGCTTACTTCCTTTCATAATTAAACACTTAAAAATTTCCTAGCTTTTATTATCTATTATTTTCTTCACATTTAAACCATATTTAACGCAGGTTACTCCCTCTATCTTTGGTTATACTGCTAAATCAGCAAAACGTCACAATTTATTTGGTCATTATGCCTTATAATTATCAAAATTCTTGCTCAGCTATTTAGTAATATAATAACAAAAAGCAAGTATTTCAAGAAAGCAGGTTTTATGAAAACAATATGCATTCAAGATCTGACCGTCCGCGACGGTAACCAGTCATTACTGGCAACGCGCATGGAGCGCGAGGATATTCTGACACTGGCAGCGGCTTTAGACAAAGTCGGCTATCACAGTATGGAAGTATGGGGCGGAGCAACCTTTGATTCGGCTTATCGTTTTCTTAATCAGTCGTCCTGGGATATTCTGAGGGATATCCGTAAGGTGGCGCCCAATACCAAGCTGTCCATGTTGCTTAGAGGACAGAATATAGTCGGATATCGTCATTACGACAACGATATCCTGGAGCGTTTTATCCGTCTCACCATAGAAAACGGCATCGACATTATACGTTGCTTCGACGCCCTTAATGATATTGAAAATATCCGCCATGCTTTTTCATATGTAAAAAAATATAATGCTCATCTGCAGGCGGCTATTGCCTATACGGTAAGTCCCGTACATTCAAATGAGTATTACATCGATCTGGTCAAAAAATATGAAGAGCTGGGTGCAGATTCGATTTGTATCAAAGATATGTCGGGCATCATCTCTCCTGAAAATGCAGGAGAACTTGTCCGTACACTTAAGCAAGTGACAGATCTTCCCATAAATATGCATTCACATACGACTGCCGGACTGACACAGCTAGTCATGATCGAAGCCATGAAGGCAGGAGTTGACTGTATAGATGGCTGCATCTCCCCCTTCTCCGGAGGAACTTCTCACATAGCTGACGGCACCTTGTTGGCCATTGCAGACCAGTTGGGCCTCTCTTCCGATATCGATCGGGATGCCCTGTCCGACGCTTATGAAGTAGCCAATAAGATTGCCGACAAGTATATTGCCAGAGGCGACTACCGCACCCGCTCTTTGATCTCCAATCCCAAAATTTTCGAATATCAGTTGCCGGGCGGCATGCTTTCAAACCTGATCAGCCAGCTGGAAGAACAAGGCGCAGCCGACCGACTGACAGAAGTCTTGCAGGAAGTTCCGCGTGTGCGTGAGGACATGGGTTATCCTCCGCTGGTAACACCACTGTCGCAGATGGTCGGCAGTCAGGCGGTTTTGAATGTGCTCACAGGAGAACGCTATAAAGTAAGCCCCTCCGAGATAAAGACATATCTTACAGGTGGTTATGGCCGTCCTCCGGCCAGAATTGATGAGGATTTCAGACGGAAAATCCTGGGCAGCGACCAGCCCTTCGTGCCGAGCAATTCAGACTTACTGGAGCCCGAGTATGAGAAAAACTTCGCTTATCTGGAGGGACTCCTTGGCCGCGAGCCACTGGAGGAAGAAGTTGTCGCCTATACCATCTTCCCCGGCCCGGTAGAAGAATATATGAGGCGGAATGAACTTGCTACCGTACAGCCTGAAGAAAACCCCGTCGCTGATGTTGATCCTGCAACAGAGCCGGTGGCAAAAAGTGCCCCCGTCATGCAAAGTGCAAACATGAGGACCTATCGCATCGCAGTCGGCGACGATGAATATTTGGTAGAACTTGAAGAAGTATCAGAAGGCAGCTAATCAGCTGCCTTCTTCATCATAAAGACTTTGTTCCCTGCCTCCGGCAATCCGGCGATTAATAAGCTGAATGTTTTGCTTTTCATTTTGCAGTACTATTTTTCTATATTCATTTATTTGCCGCTAGCAATTGTTCACGCTTTCTTTGATAAACTAAGAAAGAAATCAATATACCCTTATTTATAGAATCACACTAACGTCAAGGACGTTGATAATTATGGATGACTTTGTATTAGTATTTAACGGCAGCCGCTTTGAGGCAGATCTGGCCAAAGGACTATTGGAAGATGCCTCCATACCTCACTTTTTGACCAGTGAGCATGGAGCCGGTTTTGTCCTTAGAGCGGGCAGTATCCTGGAGCGTTACTACATATACGTTAACCCTGAAGACAAGAAGCGTGCTGAAGATACACTGGCAGTTCTAAACTAAGCTTCAGCATTACTTACATTAGCATATAGAATAGTATCGGCTACGATCCAATATACGAAATCAGAAATGAGGAATTAATGTCAGAATTCAGATTCGACAAAAGGCTTGGCATACGAACCGGCGGACTTAGGGAATGGCCGGATGACATCTATCACTACAATCGCTGCGAACCCACCCCTTACATTGTTCTGGAGCATCTGTTCAAACACTACAAGTTAAACAGAACAGATAAGCTGGTAGACTTCGGTTCCGGAAAGGGCCGGGTAGCATTTTATATACACAATCGCTTTAAGATCCCTGTTGTGGGCATAGAGGCTCAGGACGATGTAATCGATGAAGCCCTTCGGAATAAAAAGAGATATCGGATGCGGGCAAAGCATATTCATGCGCCTATACATTTTGAATATGCTCTTGCAGAAAACTATGAAATAAAAGCTGATGAAAATATTTTTTACTTTTTCAATCCCTTTTCAGCTGATGTCTTTAAGGAGATCTTGGTAAATATCGTTGATTCTTTGGAAAAAAACAGAAGAGAAGTTCACATCATTCTTTACTATCCCATGCCCAAATACAAGGAAATAATGAGAGATCATTCATCTTTTGAAATCTACAACAAACTAGTCATGCCGAATGCTAGAGATAGTAAGGAAAAGATTATCATTTATAGGTCAAAAGATGTTTCATAACCAGGTCATGTCCCCTTCTTTATTCAGAGATTCAGTCCCCACCTGAGGACCGGCTGCACCAAGGTTAAACATAAAACTGATTACAATAAAAGACCCCCTGCGAGCTAAATTTTCAACAACAGCTGCAGGGGGTCAATCATGTGCTTGCTATTCACTTAATCTTCAAAAGCTTCGCTGACTTTCCATACTTTCCAAACATTACCAACCAGGTCCGGACCCGGATTCAAGGTTGTCTTGCCGGGTTTCCAACCTGAAGGTGTAACCTCTCCACCCTTAGTAGCTCTGACTAACTGGAAGGCTTTGAATTGTCTGATGGTTTCCGAGACATTTCTGCCGACCGGCGGGCTAAGAACTTCAAATCCTTGGATGACACCATCCGGATCAATGATAAAGCGGCCTCTGGTTTCTATTCCGCTCTCTTCATCATAGATACCGTAAGCTGTTCCTATGCTGCCGCCCTGATCTGAGGCCATAGGGAAGGGAACGTCTTTTCCAATCATCTTGGATAACTCGTGTTCATTCCACATCTTATGTACTTCAGGAGAGTCAACACTGATTGACAATACTTCAACACCTATGTCCTGTAGTTCTGAATACTTATCAGCAACTGCTGATACTTCCGTTGCTCAGACAAAGGTAAAATCACCCGGATAAAAGCAAAGCAAAAGCCATTTGTCCTTGTAGTCATCCAGGCTTACTTCAATAAATTTCCCTTCATGATAAGCTCTCATTTTGAAATGAGGAGCTTCTTGTCCGACTTTAACCATCTTGATTCCTCCTTAGTTTTATCAGTTTATTTAATGTTTGACAAAAGTATGTTTTTATTATACATCAAATTTACCCTGTTTGCTTATCCGTCTTCTGTTCCTGTTTTATTGAGCCTCACAAACAATAAATTATTCCCCTGAGAACGCAAAAAAACCCCCCAAGCCTAATGGCTTAGAGGGTTATTCTGGCTCCCCGTGTTGGGCTCGAACCAACGACATTTCGGTTAACAGCCGAATGCTCTACCGACTGAGCTAACGAGGAATATGTATCCGGCAAGTACCTACTTTCCCGGGACGTCTCCATCCAAGTATCCTCGGCACAAGAGAGCTTAACTTCTGTGTTCGGGATGGGAACAGGTGTGGCCTCTCCGTCATTCTCACCGGAATGGTTGAAAGC
>JAAYEX010000071.1 GCA_012728535.1 Clostridiaceae bacterium
GGCATAAGGCGAAGTTTTGTCGCATAGGGCCAAAGTTTCTTCCAGATTTTCATCTTCATAGACATAAACAGTCAGCACCGGACCGAAGAGCTCCTCTTGCATAGTTACATAATCCGCTTTTTTTGCCAGAATCACGGTGGGAGAAATAAAGTAACCGACACTGTCGTCGTAGCTGCCGGCCAGAACAACAGCGTCATCTGAGACTCTCGCCTCATCAATTGCTTTCGTGATTCTTGCAAAGGCTTTGCGGTCAATTACAGCAGAGAGGAAATTTGTGAAATCTCTGACATCGCCCATCTTTAATTCCTTTATCTTCTGCATAAGTTTTTCTTTAACATCGGGCCAGATGCTTTTCGGTATATAGGCGCGGGAAGCTGCGGAACATTTCTGCCCCTGGTATTCAAAAGCTCCTCGTACCAGTGCCGGTACCAAACTGTCAATATCGGCTGTAGGATGTGCAAAGACAAAGTCCTTGCCACCGGTTTCTCCGACCAGACGCGGGTACTGATTGTAGCTGCCGATATTTTCACCGACAAGTTTGAATACACTTTGGAATACTGCAGTCGAACCTGTGAAGTGAAAACCGGCAAGGTTCGGGTCTTTGAGTATATGTTCTTCAACATCCTTACCGCGGGAAGGTAAAAAGGAGATAACTCCCGGCGGCAAGCCTGCTTCCAGCAGAATACGGTAGACATAATAATTTGACAAAGTTGCAGTGCGTGCAGGTTTCCAGATTACCGTGTTGCCCATCAGGGCAGGCGCTATAGCCAGATTACCGCCGATTGAAGTGAAGTTAAAAGGTGATATCGCCATGATGAAGCCATCCAAAGGCCGGTATTCCTGACGATTCCACACTCCGGGAATACTCATGGGCTGCTGTTTGTATATTTCTTCAGCAAAGGAAACGCCATAGCGGAGAAAATCACAGAGTTCACAGGCTGCATCGATTTCCGACTGGACTACCGTTTTGCTCTGGCCCAGCATGGTAGCAGCATTTACGCGGTCACGCCAAGGGCCGGCCAGCAGGTCTGCAGCTTTAAGAAAAATAGTAGCCCTGTGCTCGAAAGGCATGGCTGCCCAGGCAGCTTTACTCTCCATAGCTGTTCTAATAGCTTCTTTCATTTCAGCCTCACCGGCCAGATGTGCAGTAGCCAGGACATGTTGATGCTGATGCGGCATCACAATTGTATCCGTATCAGCTGTGAAGATTTCCTTTCTACCGACAACTAAGGGAATGTCTACAGTCATCTTACTTTGTCGGTCGAGTTCAAGCTTAAGGGTTTCTCTGGATCTACTGCGGGGTTCATAGTTTAGGATGATTTCATTGCGAGCTTCCGGCACCTTAAAAATGGCATTGTTCATGGTTCCCTCCGTGCGGCTTGAAAAATTGGCGAAAAACTGAAGCCGCCTAGCATTATGCTAACATAACAAGTGAGTTTTCAGCTCTGACAAAGCAGGGAAAGGTCAGCTTGCAGATATAGGTTACAAGGCG
This sequence comes from Clostridiaceae bacterium, assembly GCA_012728535.1. GTDB lineage: Bacteria > Bacillota > Clostridia > Saccharofermentanales > DTU023 > DTU032. The sequence goes on from JAAYEX010000071.1 coordinate 1,493, forward strand.
TGGGCTAATGCTTGACAGTCTTTTCAGAGGGGTATACAATCTAATTCGGCTAAAAATAGCAAATTCTGGGATCGCATACGAGGTCAGGTTACTTTCGCGCGATTACCATGAGAGGTGAGAACCATGAAAGAAAATATCCATCCCGATTATAAAGTGTGTACGGTACGCTGTGCTTGCGGCGAGACTTTTGAAACCCGGGCAGTAGTAGATGAAATGAGAATTGACATTTGTTCTAAATGCCATCCTTTTTATACAGGCCGTCAGAAGCTTGTTGATACAGGCGGACGCGTGGACAAATTCAGAAAGCGCATGCAGCGCGGCGAAGGCGAATAAGTTTTCAGGGAGGAGCTCGCTGCTCCTCCTTTTATTAGGTGAACAAATTGACAGAAGAAACTAATTTAAAACCGATTGTTGATTCATATCCGGAACAGGAAACTGTGAAAAAAACCAGCATTGGCGGTCAGGCGTTAATTGAAGGCCTAATGATGCTGGGACCGGAGAAACAGTCAATTGCAGTTCGATTGCCTTCGGGAGAAATCGATCTGGACGTCAGACCCCGCACCCAGGGCGCCGGCAAATTCAATGTACCTTTTTTGCGTGGCTCAGTGCGGTTGGCAACACAATTACGTGCAGGCGTAAGTGCCTTGATGCGCTCAGCTGATTTGAGTGTTGGCGAGGAAGACGATGAGGAAGTGGAATCGAGTAAAATTGATAAATTCCTTGAACGTCATCAAGGCTTAGCCATGACTCTGACTATTGCTGTATCGCTCCTGATATCGGTAGCAGTTTTTGTTCTGATTCCCAGTTTGTTGACAGATCTGATCCGCACCTTGACAGGTTTGGGAAAAAACGGTAATTTCGCCGGTGTATTTTTGCTGTCTCTGATCGAAGGTATTACGAGAATGGCCATATTTTTGCTATATGTATGGTCGACTTCGAAAATGAAAGAAATCAAACGTGTCTGGCAGTATCACGGAGCGGAACATAAAACGATAGCCTGTTATGAGGCCGGTTTACCTCTGACAGTGGAAAACTGCCGTGAGCAGCCCAGGCAGCATCCACGGTGTGGCACTTCATTTCTATTTCTCTTTATGTTTGTCAGTATTCTTGTATTCGCTTTGATCGGTCGTTATTCGGTCTTGATTAATGTTTTGCTGCGTTTGGCTTTAGTGCCTCTGGTTGCCGGTATTACTTACGAGATTACCCGTTTTGCAGGCCGCAGTGACAGCAAGCTGTCATGCACTCTCTCCAAGCCCGGCCTGGCATTACAAAACCTGACAACAGCAGAACCGGATGACGATATGCTGGAGGTTTCAATTGCCGCCATGCTTGCCGTTATTCCCGAGAATGCCGGCGATGACGAGTGGTAGAGCGATAGAGCGATAGTAGTATATTTTCACCGCTAGCTCAATATTTCTTCATATAAATCGGTAAGATCCAATGCCCGAAAGCAAGTCTATTAATAGAATTATTAATGAATTAGAGCAGGAACTGAATTCCTGTGGAATCGAAGATGTCTCCCTGGAGGCTTCTTTGCTTCTGGAGGCCTTTACCGGCTTTGACCGGTTGGAACAATTGCGAAGTCCTGAGGCCCAACTTACTGACCTGCAGATCAGTAAGTTGAAAGCTGCCCTGCATGAACGCTGCCGTCATAAGCCACTGTCACAGATACTGGGGGAGACCTGGTTCTACGGACGCCCCTTTCTTGTTAACGCAGATGTTTTGACTCCCCGCGCCGATACCGAAATTCTGGTAGAAGCAGTTATAAAAGAAATCGAAGAGCGATACAGGGGAACACAAGAGGGCATAAGTGTTTTGGACACTTGTACGGGGACCGGCTGTATCGGCATCAGCATCTGGTTAGAGTGTGGAAAAGCAGACCTCATCCGCAAATTGGATCTGAACGACACTTCGGCAAAAGCCTTGAAAGTAGCACGGAACAACGCAGAAAGGCATGCTTTGCCCGAAAACTGTCTGTCGCTTTATTCTTGCGATTTATGGCCGGATGATAACATTCATTATGACGTAATAACGTGCAATCCTCCTTACATAAATGAAGGTGATATGGAGCGATTGATGCCGGAAGTCGGTCTCTATGAACCGAAACTGGCACTTTACGGTGGCAAAGACGGTTTGGATTTTTACCGGAGATTGGCCGAAGAAGCAGCCGAGCATTTATCCCCGAGTGGGATTATCGCCGTGGAACACGCTTACGATCAGAGAGAAGCGATAAAAGAAATATTTGCTGCTTCGCCCTTGAAGCTTTTGAAGGAACTGAATGATTATGGCGGTAATGCCCGGGTCCTCATCTTTGAAATGCCCGGATAAAACTATTTCACGGAAGTGACTTGCCCGGCCCGCATCATAGAGTAGAATAAGTAATGCATGGTTTCGTGTCCGCCACTGATCAATGCAGGATATCAAACAAAATTCGCTTGTAAAAAGAGAGAGTATATGGAATTAGACCTGGAAAATAATAATATAACAGCCAGTGAGCAACGTTATGAAGAACTCAACAGCCTGATAATGGATCCTGAAGTCATGCGCGATCAGGATCTTTATAGAAAGTATACTCAGGAACATTCTAATTTATTGCCGCTGGTCAACAATATGCGCCGTCTGCGTGAAGTTGAAGCTGCCTTGAAGGAAAATACTCTGCTGCTATAAGAGTCAGAAGAATATGACTTTCGTGACCTTGTTCGTGAAGAGATTTCCGAACTTGAGGCTGAAAAAAAGCAGCTGGACCGGGATATATTGCTGGCCATCCAGCCCAAGGATCCGAATGATGAGAAAAACGTCATTGTTGAAATCAGGGCCGGAGCCGGGGGAGACGAAGCGGGCTTGTTTGCTGCTGAGCTTTTCCGTATGTATACCTCATATGCTGAGAACAGGAACTGGACTACTGAAATCATTGATACAAATGAAACAGGTATCGGCGGTTTTAAGGAAATCGTGTTTATGATAGAGGGCAGAGGTGCCTTCAGTCGGCTCAAGTATGAAAGTGGAGTGCATCGTGTGCAAAGGGTGCCTGTAACAGAATCAGGCGGGCGCATTCACACCTCCACCGTTACAGTTGCAGTTTTACCGGAAGCAGAGGATGTAGATGTCGATATTGATCCCGGTGATTTGCAGATAGACACATATCGGGCATCCGGAGCCGGCGGCCAGCACGTCAACAAAACAAGCTCGGCCATCCGCATAACCCACCTGCCGACAGGAGTGGTGGTAACCTGTCAGGACCAACGGTCCCAGCACAAAAACCGAGAGAAGGCGATGCGGCATTTGCGCTCGATTCTTCTGGACCAGAAGCAGAGCGAGCAGGCTAGCGCTATAGCCAGTGAACGCCGCAGCCAGGTGGGCACGGGCGACCGCAGTGAACGCATCCGCACCTACAACTATCCACAAGGCAGAGTGACTGACCACAGGATAGGTCTTACACTGTATCAGCTGGAGGCAATACTTCTAGGTGATCTGGATGAAATAATCGAAGCTTTAGTCACGGCTGAACATGAAGCGGCCATGCAGGAAGCCTAGTTTTTGATATAGATGAAGACTGAAGTTGTCAGGGTAAGTACGGGGAATGTGGCTGAGCTTTTGCAAGCTCCAGCTTCAGCTTTGCGTCGGGGTGAGATTGTGGCTTTCCCGACGGAAACCGTGTACGGACTTGGGGCCAATGCTCTGATTGAAGCAGCTGTACAGCAGATCTTCCTTTTAAAGGGTAGACCACAGGATAACCCACTGATCGTCCATTTGGCAGACAAAACAAAAATTGAGCAGCTGGCAAAAAATATACCTCAGGAGTTTTATCAGCTCTATGAGGCTTTTTGTCCCGGACCTTTGACCTTTATTTTGGAAAAAACAGACCTGCTTCCGGAAATAGTATCGGCCGGACTGAGTACAGTAGCAATACGTTTTCCTGATCAGAGAGTCAGTCAGGAGCTCCTGCGTCTGGCAGATGTACCGGTAGTAGCACCCTCTGCCAATATCTCCGGCAGACCGAGTGCAACTCGTGCATCTCATGTTTTGGATGATTTCGAAGATAAAATTCCCTTTATTGTTGACGATGGTGCTACGGAGCTGGGCGTTGAATCAACCGTTCTCGACCTATGCAGCCAGGTGCCGCGAATTTTGAGACCAGGTGTAATAACTGCTGACGATATCAGAGTACGCACCGGCATAGAGGTCCTGCCTTTCAGCGAGGGCTTAAATGAGACTGATTTGAGGCGTCCGGCTTCTCCGGGACTGAAATATCGTCATTACTCGCCTGAGGCTAAAGTGATTCAGGTCTGTGGCGACCATGAGAAAAGTTTAGAAACAGTTGTATTGAGTGTATTAAAGCAACATTCAAATCAGAAGCTTGGTCTTTTTATTAATGAAGAAAGCTGGAATAAACTGCGCCTGGAGGCAGATATAGGAGAAAGAGAGGTCGTTGAGTATCTTTTTTCTGCAGAAAACCCGCATGGGTCTGCGGCGCATGAACTGTATGCGGCGCTTAGAGCCCTGGACGCGGCCGGAGTTGATGTTATTCTGGCAGAAGCCGTTCCCGGAGCTGAAGCCTACATGAACCGATTGGACAGAGCTTGCGCCTCAGAAAGTCCGCCGGTGCAGGAACAAGTGAAGAAGATCCTCTTCGTTTGTACGGGAAACACCTGCCGCAGTCCAATGGCAGCCGCCTTATTCAATGCGTATGCCGAAGAAAAACAGCAGGCTTCGCCAATCCGCTGGCGGGTGTTGTCAGCCGGGTTGCATACCATGGACGGGCTTGCCGCTTCCGATCATGCTGTTTCGGTTTTGCGCGAGATAGGAATTGATATTAGCAGACACAAGTCTGCGCAGCTGACTGAGGAAATGTTGGCAGAGGCGGACATAATCGCAACTATGACCCGTAGTCAGCGCGATCTGTTGCAAGCTTTCCTGCCCGAGCAGGAAAACAAGATCAAGACTTTGTCGGAATGGGCCCTGGAACAGGAAGCGGATTTCGCCCGAGATGTTAGTGATCCTTTTGCTCAGTCTGAGGCTGTCTATCGCGAAACAAGGAATCAGCTGCAAGCACTGATCGAGTCTTTGTGGCAGCAAATCAATTTGCTGCATGCTGAGTGATTTCGATTAAATCAAAACCTATAACTTTTTTCCTTGCTATGATTGAATTAGTTTGGCAAATCTTTTATGGTCTTGACGAAATGCTTTGATTCGTGCTAGATTGACGGATGGATTTTAAACATCCTCGCTCTGCCATATGCAGAGCCATTTGACCGAGAGGAGGTGAACTAATGAAAAAGAAGTACGAATTGCTTTATGTTCTTAATGGGACATTGACAGATGAAGTGCTGAACGAACAAATGACCCGCGTGCAGGCAGTTGTTGAAGCCGTAGCGGAAATCGAAGAAGTCTTTATCTGGGGCCGTCGCAAACTGGCTTATGAGATTCAGGATCTACGTGATGGTTATTACGTTATCATCCATTTCCATGCTGAACCCGATCAACCACAAAACATCGAACGTCTGCTGAGAATTACCGATTTTGTATTACGGTATTTGATTACAGTTTCGGAAAACGATTATATGCCTTCAGTTAAACAGCTGAGTGAGAAAGAAATCGACGATCTTTCGGTTGAACATCCGGAAGAGTTGGTTGAGCAAATGATCGTTGAAAGTGCTCAGGAAGACGAAGAAGTCAGCGAAGAAGAGCCTGCTGAAAGTGTCGAAGAAAGCGTTGAACAAGCTTCGGAAGAAGTTGAGGCAGTTGATACTGTTTCAGACGCTGCTGAAGACGCTGAGCAGACATCTGAAGAAAGGACTGCTGAATGAACAAGGCTATTTTAATGGGACGTCTTACCAAAGATCCCGAGATTAGAACAACGCAGAACAACATATCAGTAGCGAATTTCACACTTGCATGTGACAGAAGCTACAAGGCAGCAGATGGCTCGCGCCAAACAGACTTTATACCTTGTGTCGCCTGGCGCCAAACTGCAGACTTTGCACATCGTTATTTCCGTAAGGGCGATCGCATGCTGGTAGAAGGTACGATACAACCCCGATCCTGGGAAGATCAGGAAGGGCAACGCCGCTACATCACAGAAATAGTTGTTGATCAGGTTTATTTCTGTGAGTCGAAGCGCTCTGATGACGGACAAAGCCAAAGCCAGAACTACAATTACGACAATTACTCAAACAGTTTTCCGAGTGAACCGTCGAAATCAGTTGGCGGAGGCGGCTTTTTGCCGGATCCCGATGAAGATGAAACAGCCTTGCCGTTTGACATGACTTGATAAATAAGTTGATTTAAGGAGTAAATATGAGTAACAGAAGACGCCGCAGTTATGGTGGTGGCAGCCGCGGGCGTAAGAAGTATTGTGCTTTCTGTGCCGATCATGTCAATGACATTGATTACAAAGACATCAGCACTCTGGAGAAATATATCTAAGAAAGCAAAAAGATTATGCCTCGCCGAATGACAGGTGTCTGCGCAAAACACCAGCGCGGATTGACCAGTGCCATTCGACGTTCGCGTCACGTTGCCTTACTGCCATATACGGAAGAATAGTTCGCTAAACAAAGGACATTCGAAAAGAATATCTGTTGTCTTCCATGACAACTGAAAATAACTTAGCTGCTGATCAGAAATTGATCGCGGCTAAGTTTTTTTATTATAAAAAAGAAATTATCCATGCTAGAATAAAGGTTCAGAAATAAAGAATGATAGTAAGGGGGCAAGAGAGCGCAATACATTCAGCTAAACGGATCTGAATTTATTGGGTATTCTCCAGATACATTATGAAAGTAATCCTGACTGAGGGCGTTAAAAAATTAGGACAAGCAGGCGATGTGATTGAAGTGAAGCGAGGCTATGCGGAGAATTTCCTGTTTAAGAAGGGTTTGGCAGTACCTGCTACAGCAGCTCACATGAATGAAGTAAAAGCCAAAGCCAAGGCGAGAGCCGATAGTGAGGCCAAACAGCTGGAAGAAGCACAAAAGATTTCTGATGAGCTGTCCGGAAAACACATCGAAATGAAGGTTAAAACCGGTTCCGGCGGACGTCTTTATGGCACTATTACAGCCCAGAACATTGCCGACTATCTGCAAAAAGATGGCTACAGCGTAGACAAACGTGATATTACACTGGCTGAGAGTGTGAAAACTGTGGGTACTTATGAAGTAACAATTCGTTTGCATCCCAGTATCAGCACCAATCTTTTTATTGATGTTAAATCAGAAGAATAGTTGAAGCACAGAGGAGGAAGAATCTTGGAAAAGAAGCCGGCCAAGCTTTCCACCCGTTTGCAGGGTCTGACACTACCGCATTCTGTACAAGCCGAGCAATCAGTGCTGGGGAGTGCGCTTTACGGCAGTGAGCAGCTGGCAGCAGCTGTGAGTGAACTGACGGTGGAAGATTTTTACGATCCCAAGCATCGGCTGATTTATGATGCAATCTTAGCTCTGACTGAACGCAATGAAGTATGTGATATCCTGACGGTTACAGACTATCTGGAATCGAATAATCAGATCGGAAATGCCGGTGGATACGAGTACATAGCTTCCTTGCCCGATAAGACTCCGATCCTGGCCAACTATCCGCAGTACATCGAAGTTGTGCTCAATCATTCTGAAAAGCGGAAGCTGATTTTTGCTCTGGACGAGATTATCGGCCTCTGCTATTCCTCCAACGAAGATTCTTCAACTCTGATTCAACTTGCTGCACAGAAGATATACCAGATTCGCGAAAGCAGTGATAACGCCGGCTTCGAACGTCTGGGGGTTGTTCTCAGGGAACGAATCCGTGAACTTGAAGAACGTGCAAGCGGCAAAGCACCACGTCAGCTGAGTACACATTTGCCCAGCATTGATTCAATTATCGGCGGCTTGCGCAAAGGAGGCCTTTACATTCTTGCCTCCCGGCCCGGTGTCGGCAAATCAGCCTTGTCGCTTAACATTGGACAAAATGTCGCCAATTTTGAAAATGCTACAGTGGCAGTTTTCAGTTTGGAGATGAGCAAGGCTGAAGTGGCCACCCGTATTTTGATTTCACGTTCAAAAATGCCCTTGAAAAAGCTGGAAACACTGCGGATGAAGGATGAAGTGAGCTGGCAGGAAATCGGTGCGGCTCTGGGCGATCTATATAGTAAGAAAATCTTTATCGATGACAGATCGGCCATCACGGCAGTCGAAATCCATGCACGCTGCCGCCAGCTCCAACTACAGCATTCGCTGGACCTGGTGATTGTTGACTATCTCCAGCTGATGGGAAGCGCCAGCCGACGTTCTCTGGCTGAGAACCGCCAGCAGCAAATAGCTGAAATATCACGCACCCTGAAAGTAATGGCACGTGAGTTGGACGTACCGGTCATAGCCCTTTCGCAGCTGAATCGTGAAATAGATAAAAGCGGGCGTCAGCCGAGACTGGCAGATTTGCGTGAATCCGGTTCGATTGAACAGGATGCTGACGTTGTCATGTTCCTGCACAAGCCTCAAGACGGTGAAGATGATTTCTCAGATCAGGAAGCAGATGTAGAGTTCATTGTGGAGAAAAACCGTCAGGGACAGACGCGCAAGACTATTTTAAAATTCAATCCCTCACTTATGACTTTCTTTGAAGCTGAAGACACAATGCTGGAGGCACCTTTCTAGTAAATAGCATGAGTTCATATTCAAGATCCAGCTATAATTTTCTAAACTCGCTGCGGGAAACGGTCGAGCGAGATGGTCTGATCTCTCCTTCTGATCACATTGTCTGTGCCCTTTCGGGTGGACTTGATTCAGTTATGCTCTTGTACTTCCTGCTCTATTATCGGGAACAGCTTGATTTCGAGTTGACAGCCTGCCACTTGCACCATGGCATCCGCAGTCTGACTGCAGATGAGGACGAAAGCTTTGTCCGGGAGCTTTGCCTCCGGAAAGAAATCCATCTGGATGTCAGACATGTAGATGTTCCCGGCCTGGCACAAGAAGAAAAGCTTAGTCTGGAAACCGCCGGCCGCATGGCCAGACATGAATTCTTCCGTGATTTGATCAGGAAGTATTCACCGTCAACCACCGGCTCCTGTCGTATTGCTCTGGCACATCACGCTGATGATCTGGTAGAAACATTTCTCCTGAATTTGGGACGCGGTTCAGGAAGCAGGGGTGCCAGCTCTATGCGGGTATTGGATGGATATATCATTCGTCCCCTGCTGGAGACACGCGAAGCGGACTTGAGAAAAATTGCCCTGGCTGAGAATATTGCCTGGCAGGAGGATGAAACAAATCTGTCGGACGAGTTTTTGCGCAACCGTATTCGCCACCAGCTGCTGCCACTCTGGTCTGAGCTCGTGGATTATGATGTAAGCCAGGTTTTGCTTCGTTATATAGCAACAGTTCGTGAAGATGAAGATTATTTGAGCAGTTTGGCGGAGAAGTCACTGAAAACAGCACAGCTGCCGGACGGCAGCCTTTCTACAGTCGTTATGGCTGACCTGGATCCCGCTATTCAAAAACGCAGCCTCTTGCTTTATCTGGAGGACTACTACAAAGAAGAGCTCGATACTGATCAGGCTGATATAAGCAGCGCACATCTGAATGCGGTCTGTCAATCCATAAAAGAAGCCGTGCACGGGGACAAAAAGCAACGCCGGCACCATTTGCCTCAGGCACTTGTAGCTGAGGTTTCAGAAAGCCGCATTTTGCTACTCAAAAAGGAGAGGCTGTGCTAGAATACCTCAGGTAAACTATCGTCATTCCAGGCATGACTTCTCAGTTAAAAGCTAAAATATCAGGAGGTTCATTATGGCTAAAGTTGTTGATCATTTGCTGGTTTCAAAGGAAGAAATTGAAGGGTTCTGCGAGCGCATCGGAAAACAGATAACTGCCGACTACTCCGGACATGAGATTTATTTGATCTGCGTGCTGAAAGGATCCTTCATGTTTCTGGCCGATCTTGCACGCCATATAGAACTTCCCTGCATGATTGATTTCATGGCAGTTTCAAGTTATAAAGGTGAACAAAGTACAGGGGTAGTGAAGATCCATAAGGACCTGGATTATGACATTTCGGGCAAAAATGTCATAATTGTTGAAGATATTGTTGATACAGGGCTCACTTTAAGTCACTTGAAAAACATGTTAACGACACGAAATCCTGCTAGCATTCGTATTTGTACGGCATTTGACAAACCATCACGGCGCCTTGCCCCCATTCATATAGACTATGTCGGCAAAGAGATTCCGGACGAATTCATCGTAGGTTACGGGCTGGATTTGAATGGACGTTACCGAAATTTGTCTGAAGTTGTAGTATTAAGAGATGATGATGAAGATTAAGAACAAGTAACATTATTTTCTAAGATAGATGAAAATAAGAGTAACAGTTAAAAAAGGCATGAGTAAAGGATAAACATGAAAAGAAGATCAAAGGGTACGTCGTTTTATTTGATTCTGATGATCGGAATCTTACTTCTGACTGTATACATGTCAAATCAAACACGTGAACCAGCGGTCGCTCTCTATGAGGTTGAAGGATATATAGAAAATGGCGACGTTAAGAGTATTCTGCTCGACGGCACTTCTCTGCAACTCACTTTGACGGAGGCCGCAGTTGCCGAAGGCAAACCTGCACAGATAACGAAGGCCATACCGGCTACAGCTATAGACATGTATCTGGAGAAGTTTCTTAACGCTGCGCAGGAAGGTAAAATAGAGAGTTTTGACTATAAACAGCCGACAGATTACAGCGGTATCATTAATCTGGTGTTTCTGGTGCTGCTGATGGTGTCCATCGGCGCTTTCATTTACGTTTCCTATTCGCGTCAGTCCGGTGACGGCAAGTCGGCTATGTCTTTCGGCAGGAGTCGCGCTAAACTGAACGATCCCGGCAAAAACAAGGTAACCTTTGAAGATGTCGCCGGCGCCGAAGAAGAGAAGGCTGAGCTGCAGGAAGTTGTCGATTTTTTACGTGATCCGAAGAAATATTCAGATCTGGGAGCAAAGATTCCCAAGGGTATACTATTGGTCGGGGCGCCCGGTACGGGTAAGACTTTGCTGGCCAAAGCCGTGGCAGGAGAAGCGAAAGTACCGTTCTTCTCCATCAGCGGTTCCGATTTTGTAGAAATGTTTGTCGGTGTCGGTGCATCAAGGGTGCGTGACCTTTTTAATAATGCTAAAAAGCAGACCCCCTGTATTATTTTTATTGATGAAATAGATGCTGTAGGCCGCCAACGCGGTGCAGGTTTAGGGGGAGGCCATGATGAGCGTGAGCAGACCCTGAACCAGCTCCTGGTTGAGATGGATGGCTTTGGCCCTAATGAAGGTGTAATCGTTCTGGCTGCAAC
>JAAYEX010000072.1 GCA_012728535.1 Clostridiaceae bacterium
ATCGACGGCAAAGACGTCATTATGGAAGTCGAAGTCGGTGATCGTGTGCTGATCAGCAAATATGCAGGGACCGAAGTTAAAATCGATGATGATGAGTTCACAATTTTGCGACAGGGCGATATCCTGGCGATTGTTGAATAATAAGCGGATAAAGGCTAAACAGATAATTTTTAAGGAGTAAAAATATGGCTAAAGATTTGAAATACACAGAAGATGCCCGTAAATCACTGGTTACCGGCGTTAATAAGTTGGCTGACACCGTGCGAATTACATTGGGTCCGAAAGGTCGCAATGTTGTGCTGGACAAGCAGTATGGCGCACCGGTAATCACCAATGACGGCGTGACTATAGCACGTGAGATTGATCTGGAGGACCGTTTTGAGAATATGGGTGCTCAGCTTGTCCGGGAAGTGGCAACCAAAACCCAGGATGTCGCAGGTGACGGTACAACAACAGCTACCCTTCTGGCCCAGGCAATGGTTCACGAAGGAATGCGCAATATCGCTGCCGGTGCCAACCCGATTATCCTGAAGCAGGGTATCGATCAGGCAGTTGAAAAGGCAGTTGAGCAGATTGGCAAGAACAGCAAGGAAGTTCAAGGCAAACAGGATATTTCACGTGTCGCCTCTATTTCCGCTAACGATCCGCAGATTGGTGAAGAAATCGCCAATGCAATGGAAAGCGTTACCACCGACGGTGTTATTACTGTTGAAGAGTCCCAAACCATGGGAACCGAACTTGAAGTAGTCGAAGGTATGCAATTTGACCGCGGTTATATCTCTGCCTACATGGTTACCGATACAAGCAAAATGGAAGTTTCCTACAATGATCCCTACATTTTGCTTACAGATAAGAAAATTTCCAATGTTCAGGAAATCTTGCCACTTCTGGAACAAATCGTACAATCCGGCAGCAGCCTGATTATCATTGCAGAAGATGTCGAAGGCGAAGCTCTTTCAACCATCATCCTCAATAAATTGCGTGGCACCTTTAACTGTGCTGCAGTCAAAGCCCCGGGTTTCGGTGACCGCAGAAAAGAGATGCTGCAGGATATCGCAGTTCTTACCGGTGGACGCGTTATTTCTGCTGACCTCGGCATGGAGCTCAAGGAGGTTCAGATGACAGACCTCGGACGTGCCCGTCAGGTCAAGATTGACAAAGAGACTTCCATTATTGTTGACGGCGCCGGTGATAAGAAACTTCTCGACGACCGTATTGCTTTGCTGAGACGTCAGATTTCTGAAACCGACTCCGATTTCGACCGTGAAAAACTGCAGGAGCGTCTGGCCAAATTGTCTGGCGGTGTTGCAGTTATTAAAGTGGGTGCAGCTACTGAAGTTGAAATGAAAGAGAAGAAGAATCGTATAGAAGATGCTCTTTCCGCAACCAGAGCAGCTGTTGAAGAAGGTATTGTTGCCGGCGGCGGCGCAGCTTTTATTGATGTGTTGCCTGAAGTCACGGCCCTGATGAACGATGCAAAAGGTGATGTTCGTACCGGTATCTCTATTGTACTGCGTGCTTTAGAAGAACCTGTCCGTCAGATCGCCCTCAATGCCGGCTTAGACGGTGGAGTTATCGCTGAGAAGGTTAAGGCTGCAGACAAAGGCTACGGTTTTGATGTGTTGTCAGAAGAAATTGTTGACATGGTCGAACAGGGTATTGTTGACCCGGCCAAGGTCGCACGTTCCGCTCTGCAAAACGCAGCTTCCATTGCCTCAACCCTCCTGACAACAGAGGCCGTTGTCGCCAATATTCCTGAGCCCGAGCCCGCAATGAACCCCGGCGTTCAGGGTATGTACTAATTAAGTAATAATAGCTTTTTACCGCTATAAGATTTGCTCCCCTGTGAGTTCTCCTAAGCTCACAGGGGAGTTTTAATTTCTGCTGTTTTAGCCAGTCCTTTTTGCTAGAATATGGATAAGAAAGTATAGGAGTATTTGTTATTAACGAATTTTTTAGAAAATTTAAATCAGCCTGGTCAGATCATCGACGGGAACCGATACGTTTTCCCGGTCTGCGTATTATCAAAACCTCTCTGGCTGTGTTTCTCGTTTTGATGCTTTATCTCTTTTTGCCGGAAACATCAAATGCTACTACTGCGGCTATTGCAGCCATCATTGCCATGAGAGGCAGCATTAAGGACAGTTATGTGACAGCCTTCATTCGTCTTCAATCCACTTTTATCGGAGCAGTATTCGGACTGATAATCCTGCAACTAAAGGAAGTAACGAAGCTGGAGTACAATACCCTGCCCTATAACCTGCTTCTATCATTATTTGTTCTTTTGCTGATCTGGATCAGTGTCACCTTTCTCAGGTCGGACGGTGCAGTTCTGGGGTCGGTTGTTCTCTTGATTATCGCCATCGGTCCGATACTGGACATGACACCGCTGCAGGCAGCGGTTACACGTTTTCTTGATACCCTGGTCGGTGTTGTTATTGCGCTCTTGGTAAATGGTGTCCTGCCTCTGGCATCACTAGAGGAAGAAGAGGATAAAGATGCCTGACATTACAGAGGCAAAAGCTGAAAAAAGGCCTGAACAGAAGCCTTTTTTAGTCTGGTTTGCGGTAGCCAGCATTCTGCTCTTACTGGCCTTGGCCTTTGTTATGCGCCTGCCGTCACAGAATATTGATTCTGAAGTACAAAGACAGCAGGGACTAAGTCGGAGGAGCAGTTTTGATTTGAAAAATACTGATCCTCTGTCATATCTCGGTATGGGGACTTACCTGGCAAGGATTGAAGAAGGAAGTGTTATCTTCATGGATGCCCTGAGTCAGGTGCAACAGACCTATGAGATGCCTTTTCGTGAGGGGGAGATCTCCAGTTCAGGCGGCAGCCTCTTCATAAAATCCAATCTCTCATCTAACCTGATCATGTTTCGCCCTCAAGGAGAATCCGTTGTTATTGAATCAGATTCTCCGGTTGAAAATATAGAAGCATCAGAGGAAAGATTCCTGCTGGTGCAAAAAGCAAATGACAGTTTGGGCGAGCTGAAAGTATACGACAAAGGTCAATCGCAGCCGCTGTTGACGCTGAGTTTCTTTGAATCGGGCTATCCGCTGGACATGGCCTTCCACGAAGACGGCAAGGGCTTCGACCTTGTCCTCCTGAATGTAAATCACGCCCAGCCCGGAATGTTGGTGCACAGATATAATGGTCGGGGAGAAAAAATCGCGGAAATGACTCTGCCGGGGGAAGAACTCTTACCCGCCATTTATCTACTCAACGATGATTGCACTGTGTTATTCAATAAAGAAACAGTACTGCTGGCTGATATTAGTCAAGGCAAAATCCTTTACGAGAAGTCTTTTGACAGAATTGAGGGTCTGGCTCTGACTGCGAACCATATGGCACTGCTGCTGGATGAAGGAGAGGGCTTGGGCCTTTATATTTTGCGCAAATCAGGGGATTCTTTCAGCTTCGAGCATCTGGAGAGTTTCAACAAACTTGAGGGCGACCTGATCCTGGTGAATTCCCGTGAAAATATCTTCCTCGCTCAGGATAAATTAATTCGCGCCTATGATTTTGCAAGTGGCAGGATTTTGGCCGAGAGTGAGTTGTCTGAAAGCGTTGTAAATTTAATAGCTCAGGATAACAATACTCTGATTGTCCTGACAGATAAGAACGGTTATCTCTTTTCCCTGGATTAAAGGGTGAAATTATGGATGAAGTTGATATCTTAATTATTGGTGGGGGCGCAGCCGGTTTGATGGCGGCCTGTAGCATAGTGGGATCAGACAAAGCAGTCGGACTGTCTG
>JAAYEX010000301.1 GCA_012728535.1 Clostridiaceae bacterium
CATCAACGATGAGTGAGGCCTCACCGTATTCTTCCGCCACTTCTTCGTATGCAGAACTCCCAATACCCAACAGGTGCCAACCGTCACCGAAAAGGGCATCGTTGGCCCAGTCTGTGGCGGCCAGGCCTACTGTCGCCATGGAGATATAATAAACAAGGAACATAACCACAGCAAAGATAGGCAATCCCAGCCAGCGGTTTGTAACGATCCTGTCAATCTTATCCGAAGTTGACATCTTGCCCGCGTTCTTTTTCTTGTAACTGTATTCCAGCAGGGAGGTAATATAGTTATAGCGTTCATTGGTGATGATACTTTCAGCATCGTCATCAAAACATTTTTCTGCTGACTGAATGTCTTCCTCAATATGTGCAATGACGGATTCTTCAAGTGCTAACTGTTCCAGCACCTTGTCGTCACGTTCAAAAATCTTGATTGCGTACCAGCGTTGCTCTTCCCGTGGCATATCGTGTAATGCTGCTTCTTCTATGTGTGCCAGGGCGTGCTCAACAACACCGGAGAAGGTGTGCATTGGTTCGGTCTTTGTATTTCTTGCAGCATTAAGGGCAGCCTCAGCGGCTTCCATAATGCCCTCACCCCTCAGAGCTGAAATCTCCACTATCTCACAGCCCAAATCGCGGGACAGCTCTGAAATATTAATCTTGTCTCCATTTTTTCTGACCATATCCATCATGTTAATGGCAATAACCACCGGGATCCCTAACTCAGTCAATTGGGTTGTCAGGTATAGGTTACGTTCCAGGTTTGTGCCGTCTACGATGTTCAGGATTGCGTCAGGACGTTCAGCGACAAGATAATTTCTTGCAATAACTTCTTCAAGTGTGTAGGGGGACAGCGAATAGATACCGGGAAGATCTATGACTACAACATCATCGTGCTTCTTTAACTTGCCTTCCTTTTTCTCAACTGTTACTCCCGGCCAGTTGCCAACAAACTGGTTAGAACCCGTTAAGCTGTTAAATAACGTTGTTTTGCCGCTATTAGGGTTACCGGCAAGTGCAATTCTAATTTTTTCTGTCATAAATTCCTCTCATGAAGTTAGCATTGGCTAACTATAAGTTTAAAAAAATGGGGGATTCCCCCGGATTGTCACTCAACCTCGATCATATCTGCGTCCGCCTTGCGGATCGAAAGCTCATATCCTCGAACCGTGACCTCTATGGGGTCACCCAGCGGTGCCAGTTTGCGAATATATACATCCGCACCCTTTGTTATGCCCATATCCATAATACGGCGCTTGACGGCGCCCTCTCCGTGGACCTTAACAATCTTTACGGTTTCGCCGATTTCAGACTGCCTAAGAGTTTTCATTTTCTCTTCTCCTTAGACCATAATTTTCCCGGCCATCTCACGATTAAGGGCGATGCGGGATTCTTTAACATTGACGATGAGGTCTCCTGCTATTGAAGAAACAACTGTGACATTTCCTCCGACGACGAAACCCAGATTCGTTAAGTGTTTTTTGGTCTCTGTGTTTCCTCCAACCCTACGGATTGTATTTTCCTCGCCGATACTTGCAACTATGAGCGGCATCATGTCTCGCTCCTCCATTCTAAATCGCTTAGCAGCTTAAAATTTTATTTAATAGACGTAAGTTAGCATAGGCTAACTCGCAAGTAGTTTAATATTTTTAAGCATGTGTGTCAATAGAAATTTTGTAACATTTTGGGCTTCTTAATAATTAGTTAAATTGTGTTAATCTGTAGCCAGTTGAAACAAAAGATGGTGTAATTTGACATAGAAAAAGCGAGGTATTTAGGCAATCAGCAGGTGCCGCCGAAAGGCCTGAGCGATGAAATTCAGGACAATAGAAAAAATACATAAGGACTCCGATAGAATTGTTATTTTTATACATGGTTTTATGGGGTCGCCGACACAATTTTCCGACTTTATGGATTTAGCATATGGAAAAGGATTTTCTGTTGTTTCTTTGCTTTTGCCCGGACACGGGAAATC
>JAAYEX010000073.1 GCA_012728535.1 Clostridiaceae bacterium
ATTCAGCGTTGTTTCCTTTGCATGTTGCGAACACCTGCGGGGGCCGACGATCGCGACGCTGCAGAAGTTTTCCGGGATATTACCTTTAAAAAAAAGAAGAATCGGCGCGATCTTGGCGCCTTTGGCAATTTCCAGGTAGCGGGGGTCGTCGAAAGTCAGTATGCTGATCTCATTTTCCCGACAGTCCTTTAAAAGTAGATGTGCCCTTTCGAAGGAACGCGTAGAATGAATGTTATTCACTGTAGCGGGGCCGATACCCCGGACTGACAGCAGTTCTTTTGTCGTGGCTTCATAAATAGCCTGAGGCTCTCTGAACCGTGCCAGTAAGTTTCTTGCCGTAGCAGGGCCGACGCCCTTAACCGACCATAACCAAAGCCAATACTTCACTTATGCCAATACCTTTCTCCTTATAGGTGAATCGCCGCCTACTTTTTGCCGAATAACTGAGTAACTTAGGTGCCTGGCACCACTCAAATGGCACCACTCAAATGGCACCACTCAAAGCACTGCCATGGCGGCTTCTTCCTTCTCCAGGTCTCTGCACATGAGAGCTGCGGTGATATCTGCCTTTCTGATCATCTCCGCCCCATCCAGGTCGGCAAAGGTCCGAGCGACTTTGATGTATTTATAGTAAGTACGCGCACTGTAATTAAAGCGGTCGTAAGCCAGACTCATCAGCTTTTGTCCGTCTTTTTCAATCAGACAATGCTGCCTGATCAAAGCATTAGTCATCTGGGCATTGCTGTTCACTTTTGGAACATCCTTAAAGCGGCCTTGCTGGATTTTTCGTGCCCGATCCACCCGCTCCCTCAAGTCAGCTGAAGTCAGTCCTGTCGAAGTCACAGCCAGCCTCTGGAAATCAACCGGTCGCACATACTTCTGGATGTCCATGCGGTCCATAATCGGCCCCGACAGCTTCTGGCGATACTTCAGCACCTCATAATCCGTGCAATGGCACTTGTCACTCCCGTAATGGCCGCACGGGCAGGGGTTCATGGCAGCAACCAGCATGAAGCTTGCAGGATAAGTATTGCTGGAGCGGACACGGGAAACGGTCACTTTGCCGTCTTCAAGCGGCTGGCGCAGCGAATTAAGAGTCTTTTTGCTGAACTCGGAGATTTCGTCGAGAAAGAGGACGCCGTTGTGAGCCAGAGAAATCTCGCCCGGACAGGCATTATGTCCACCACCTACCAGGGAGTTGGTCGAGGCATTATGATGTGGCGCTCGAAACGGCCGTTGCCGGATCAGGGCGCCTTTTTCTTTTAAAGCGCCCGCGACGCTGTGGATCTTGGTCACTTCCAGCGCCTCTTCCTCACTCATACCCGGCAGGATGGTGGGGATGCGCTTGGCTATCATGGACTTGCCGCAGCCGGGTTGGCCGACCATGAGCAGGTTGTGCCCGCCGGCCGCCGCCACGACAACGAATTCGATCAAGGCTTCCTGACCCTGGACGTCAGCAAAATCCACACTGTAAGGCAGAAGGATTTCTCTGCTAACGGGAAAGCTTTGCTCTTCATTTTCCCGCCTGCCTTCCAGATATTCAACAACTTCATTGAGGGTCGAAAAGCCGAAGATCTCTACACCAGTGACAAGTGATGCTTCGGGAACATTGTCGACCGGCACGATCACCTTTGTCAGACCGCTGTCTCTTGCTGACATAACCATGGGCAAGACACCGGAGACAGCGCGGAGTTTGGCGTCCAGAGATAGCTCACCGATGAAGGCGAATTTTCCGGCCCGTGTTTTCACCAGCTGGCCAGTCTCTTTAAGCAGGCCGACAGCGATAGCAAGGTCGAAGTGTGAACCGCTTTTCTTAATG
>JAAYEX010000074.1 GCA_012728535.1 Clostridiaceae bacterium
GTCATGGGGCTCAGTGTTGTCGGACTGGGCTTGCTCGGTATCAGCGCAATTGTTCAATTCGGGACCGGCAATGTCTTGCTTGAAGCACTTACCGGTTTCAGCCTGGGTGCTTCTTCAATGGCTTTATTCGGACGTGTAGGCGGTGGCATATATACTAAAGCTGCTGACGTCGGAGCTGACCTGGTCGGCAAGCTGGAAGCCGGAATCCCTGAAGATGATCCTCGCAACCCTGCGGTTATTGCAGACAACGTCGGTGATAATGTCGGTGATGTCGCCGGCATGGGTAGTGACCTCTTCGAGTCTTATGTGGGTGCTATCGTCTCAGCAATTACTCTGGCTGTTACCATGCCTCTGGAGCTGCTGGGTAACCGAATAGCGGCCATATCCTACCCACTGTTGCTGAGTGGAGCCGGGGCTCTTTTCTCCCTCATCGGTATTATCGTAGTAACCAGACTTAGGATGAAAAATCCTGCGAAAATTCTTAATGCCGGAACTTATGTCAGCAGCTTGTTGACAATGTTGGCCGCCCTGGGCCTTAGCTACTGGCTCTTTGGTACCTACCAGCACTTCATCGCTGTTACATCCGGCCTGATTGCCGGTGTCCTCATCGGTACAACAACTGAGTATTTTACATCCTCTGACTACAGGCCGGTAAAAAACCTGGCCAAAGCCTGTCGGACCGGAGCCGCTACTAATATAATTGACGGTTTCGCCTTGGGTATGGGTTCATCATTTATTCCGATTCTCCTCATTGCTGCAGCCACCTTCGCCTCCTTCCGTTCAGTCGGCCTTTACGGAGTTGCCCTGGCAGCAGTAGGTATGCTGTCTACAGTCGGCATGACTATTTCAGTCGATGCCTATGGTCCCATCGCGGACAATGCAGGCGGTATAGCACAGATGGCAGACCTGCCACACGAAGTTCGCGAAATTACCGACAAACTTGATAGTGTCGGTAATACAACAGCTGCGATCGGCAAAGGTTTTGCCATCGGTTCAGCAGCCCTGACGGCCCTGTCATTGTTTGTCTCTTACGCACAGATGTCTAAACTGGTAGTCATTGATCTGCTGGACCCTAATGCAATCATCGGTTTGTTTATCGGTGGTGCCTTCCCCTTCCTGTTCTCATCGCTGACTATGAACTCGGTGGGAAAAGCAGCCTTCCAAATGATAGAAGAAGTAAGAAGGCAGTTCAGGAACGAGCCCGGTATCATTTCCGGAACGGAATTGCCTGATTATAACCGCTGTATTGAAATCAGTACCAATGCTTCTCTCCGAGAAATGATATTGCCGGGTTTACTGGCAGTATTGGGGCCGATCCTTATAGGTTTGACCATAGGTCCGGTTGCCTTAGGTGGCATGCTGGCCGGAGCCCTTGTAACCGGTGTCGTCCTCGCAATTACCTTGTCCAACTCGGGCGGTGCCTGGGACAATGCAAAAAAATATATTGAGGAAGGTCATGAAGGTGGACCGGGAAGTGAAGCCCACCGCGCTGCCGTAGTAGGTGACACTGTTGGAGCTCCTTTCAAAGACACTTCAGGCCCTTCAATTAATATCCTCATTAAATTGATGACCATAGTTGCGATGGTGTTTGCGCCATTCTTCTAATCACGTTATCCTTATTAAAGAGGTAAATTTTGGGATTATTCACTGAGAAACTAAAAGAAATGGGTGCATCGGTCTTACCGATCACCTTTTTCGTTATTTTATTACATTTCACATTAACTCCCATTCCTGTTGACGATTTTTGGCGTTTTATTATCGGTGCTGTTTTAATTATCGTCGGCCTGGGAATTTTTCTGGTCGGAGTTGATCTGGGAGCTACACCCATAGGCGAACTTAGCGGAGGAAGTTTGGTCAAGATGAACAAGATGCCTGTTCTTCTGATCGGCGGACTTCTATTAGGTTTCATTATTTCCATTGCTGAACCCGATCTGCACGTTCTGTCCGTTCAGGTAGAACAGTTTACTGCCAACATTGTTGGTAGATGGCAGATGGTTCTGGTCGTCTCTGTCGGTGTCGGAGTAATGGTTATGGTAGGTTTCTGGCGTTTAGTCAAACATGTCCGTTTACGCACAGTTCTCTGGGTAACCTATGGAGTAATTTTTCTGCTGGCATTATTTAATTCACCTGAGTTTCACGCATTTTCCTTCGATGCTTCAGGTTCAACTACAGGAGCTATCACTACTCCCTTTCTGCTAGCACTTGCCGCAGGAATCGCCGGTTTATTTGAAGGTGAAGCTGAAGATGCCAGAGACCGCTATGGTATGGTCGGTCTGGCTTCTGCCGGCGCGATATTGGCCATGCTGGTCCAGGGTGCTATTGATTCTCCGGGTAGTTATCAACAAATTGACATCGTGGAAAATATTACCCCTGCTTTCTTTATGGAGCCTTTCACCTCATCACTATCCGGAGTATTTGTTGATTCTTTGCTCAGTATAGCTCCCCTGGCCCTTGTTTTTATTGTCATTCAGGTCAGCATACTAAGGCTTAAACGTAAGA
>JAAYEX010000075.1 GCA_012728535.1 Clostridiaceae bacterium
CAGCAAAGACAGATCTGAAGAGTATATATTATATCCTTCCCGCAGCAAGCGTGCCATACGTGAAGGTTTAAATGAAAAGCCTTCCCTTTCTTTGCCGCCGATAGTATTTAACAGCTGCCAGAGAAAAGGAAAAACATCTGCGGAAAGCGAAACTGATTGGTTCATCCCCTCGAGTCTGCCCCCTTTTTCGCGTATTTCCAGAATTGCTATCCAGTCGGCCATGGCCTTAGAGTTAATCGATTCTTCATCTGCAGGTCTGATTGAGTCTATTCTCACCTGGGCTTTTCGCATACCCATATATTCATTAATTTCAGGAATGCCCAAAACATCAATGTAGTCTCCTACCTGATAATGGAGAAGCTCGTTACCAAGATTAAAAGCAATCATATTAAGCTTGCAGGAAGAACCGTCGGTCACATTCAAGCGTAGATGCCTGCCCTGCCCCACAGTATAGATTTTCTCGATTAAAAGATTTGGAATAATGAAAAGTGGTGCAGGATTAGCCTGACCAAACGGCTCAAATTTTTTCAGTTTTTCAATCAGGTCCTCAGTTACCTCATTCGGATACATCAGGCAGTCTGCCACTAAAGGCTGTGCAGTTAAACTCTGTGGATTTTTGTAAATATAGTCTTTCAGCGATTGCTTCAGATCATCGACTTTGTCCGGTGCCAGCTGCACACCGCACGCTTGTTCATGTCCTCCGTACTGAAGCAGGTGCTCAGCTGCGAAATCCAGAGAGGCTAAAAGATTAAAGTTTGCGTAGGACCGTCCGGATCCTTTGAGAATATTAGCCTCCTCGGATAGTACCAGTGTCGGACAACGGTACAGTTCTGCCAGCCTGCTGGCAACAATCCCCAGAACTCCAAGATGCCAGCCCTTTCCATGAACTATCACAAACGGAGGCTTTTTATCTGCATATTCATCCTCAAGTTGAATGATTGCCTTTGCAAAAATATCATCCTCTATACTTTTGCGTTGCTGATTCAAGTTTTCCAGCCGGTCCGCTAATCTTTTCGCCTCCGCAGTATTTTCACTTAGCAAAAGATCAAGCGCTACATCTACTTCTCCCATACGGCCGGCAGCATTTAGGCGCGGACCGATATGAAAGGAAAAAAGTTGGCTGTTGATTTCACGCTCCTGAGCGATCTGAAGCAAACCTAGCGGAGCAGCCTCCGGAAAAATCTGAACACCGCGCCACACCAGATGACGGTTTTCGTTATCAAGCGGCATTATATCAGCAACAGTTGCAACTGCTGCCAGCGTGTAGAGTGTATCAATGGTCTCGAGAGGGACCGGATAGTATTTCGAAAAGGCCAGTGCAAGTTTCAACGCTACACCGGCGCCACTCAGAAAAGGAAAGGGATAACTCTCGTCTTCAATAATAGGATTTATATATGGGCACAGTGTACGGTCCGGGAGCTTAAGAGCCTGATGATGGTCACTAATGATTACGGACACACCGGCTTCCAAGAGAGCTTCTACCGACTCATCAGCATTTGTCCCGCAATCAACTGTAATAAGAAGATGGGGAGGATCCTCCAGAATGGTCGCTACCTGGTCCGGATTGAGATCATAGCCTTCTGTCAGTCGTTCGGGAATGAGCATGCGCGGTTCAATGCCGATTGCACGGAAATAACGATATAAGATTGCGGTAGCACAGAAGCCGTCAGCGTCATAATCTCCAAAAATCAGAAAATCCTTTTTGTCCGCTCGGATACATTCTGCAAGCAGGTCACAGGCTTTTTGCATGTCGCGAAAAAGAAAAGGATCGTGAAAGGTAATCTCTTCAGGATTGAAGAAATTATCGCGCACACTTGCCTTGCCAAGTCCCCGTGCCTTAAGCAGGGTATCCCATAGTTGAGGTTCACGCTCAACTTTTACCTGCCAGGCCAAGGGCTTGAGCCAACGTAGTATTTCCTTTCTGGTTTTTTCTGATAATGTATGCATCTCTCTCATTTAAAAAAAAAGGTTCGCCGGCTATTCGGCGAACCTGTCCTCCACAAGCTAAAGGCTTTTTAGCGCTTACGCTTGCGTGCAGCTTCAGACTTTCTCTTCCGCTTTACGCTTGGTTTTTCGTAATATTCGCGCTTGCGTACTTCAGCCAGAACGCCTGAACGAGCACACGAACGCTTAAAACGCCTCAATGCACTGTCCAGGGATTCATTGTCCTTGACACGAATTTCAGCCAACTATAATCAACTCCCCTCGCAGTGTATTTTGTGCAAACCTTCTTGATCTACAACAGAACATAGTATACGTTATCAATTTTTCAAGGTCAACTAATTGACC
>JAAYEX010000076.1 GCA_012728535.1 Clostridiaceae bacterium
AAATGGCCGGGGACGCTGTACTGCCTCCGTCACAGAACTTAACAGTCTTCAGGGCTCCTAGGCTGCCATCGGAATTAACATTCAGGCGATGCAGGGAACCGTCTTGCTGTGATATGAAATACACCTGATTAGCACGCGGGACCATTGTTGTACGGATTGCCGGGGACAAACCATCGGAGGCAAGAGGCAAAACCATCCGGTCTACTATATTTCCATTTGCAGCATTAAAAGCGAATATCTCGCCCATGTCGTTGCCGACCACCACAACTCCGTTTACCAAGGCAGCGCCACTCCAGTAGAAGCCGGTTTCAGTCGAGGAGTGCTCCCAGACAGTGCTGCCATCTGCGAGACTAATGGCGCGGAAAGAACCGCCATAAGAACGGGGACTCCAGCCTACTGTACATGTCCCCTGATAAACCAGGCCGTTTACAGCCTTAAGTGTCGTCAGCGACTGCTGGTCATGAGCTTCCATCTCATCAGTATCAGGATTCGGCAGCAAAATCTGCTCCGGGGCATGCGCGATCCAAACGGTGGTCAGTGTGTCAGCCGTAAGTGCCTGCACTTTACCGTATTTCATCGGAACCAGCAGCAGGCCGTCAGCATAGGCCGGGCGGGAGGTTGAATCAATCATGAACTCGAGTTTGGCCTGCGCATTGACTGAGCCGTCCTTGTTAAGTTTATAAAGGGTATCGGAGAAAACCACGTAGATCCAGTCACCGACCTGAAGCGGATCAGAGAAAGAATCCATCCAGCCGCCTTCTTTTTGAAAGGTAAAGCTTGTGCCCTTGGCGTAGAGATCAATTTCTATAGGCAATTCTTTCACACTGCTGTGATCCATGGAACCGCCAAATGCCGGCCACCAAGATGTCAAATACGAAGGTCTTGCTGCATAGGCATCCGGGTTGATCAGGCTTGGAGCAACTTCTTCAGCGGGGGTAAATTTGTCAGGGTGTCCACTATAGTCTTGCTGCCAGTCGTTAATAAAATACCAGCGGATCTCATCACCTTCCTGAACGACATACTCACTTGCCCCGGTCGGCGCCCAGGCATCATTCAGTGACCACATCCAGCCGTAAGCACTGCCATTTGTCACGCCGCCTTCTAACTCGAACTGGGTCGTGTTCTCAGCAGGAGGAGTAATTTTGTTCAAATAGTCCCCAAAATCAGAAGACGCATATGACACGGTATAGTTGTTTGCAGCCAGAAGACTGTCAGTAAGGTCTTGGGCATTAGTGCCTGCAGCTTCGCTGAAGGGGACTTCCAGCCATATTTCATACGGGTTTTCTTCGGGCGACGGATTGAGAGAGGATCCGACAAGGACGAAGGTCCCGTTGACCATGTCTTCCGATGCTGTCAGAATACTATCTTCCTCAGACGCATAAACCTGCACCGGGAATATGCTGGCGATCATCAATAAACTGATGAGTAAAGCGGCTAATTTCTTTCTGTGGTTCTTCATTAATTCCTCCTCCGGGTTAATAAGTTGTCTCCCTAATTTCCCTGAAAATAATAAAAGCTACAAATACCAGATTTGTAGCCGTTTACACATTTCTTATATACTCAGGGGAAACAATGGTCCGTTGTTTTCCTTCTGTTGGAGTTGCAGATCGGTCTTCTGGCTCATGACTTGGTCTTTCCCCTTAACTCCGCCTTCCCGACAAAGGTCAGTGGCTGGCCCAGGCCCGGAGTTAACTAGTCACTTACAGCGGCGGCACCGCACAGGTTTTGCACCTGTTTCCCATATAGTTTTCACTATAATCCGTACTCCATGCAGACAATCACTCTCCGTGATCGTCATTGTGGCTAAAGTATAGATTCTCCCCCCCAGACCGTCAAGTCTAAGCGGATCTTATGCTTGACAATTCCACTATGTTTTTGTATCATCAATTTAACACTTGAGCAACTATCAAAATGATCTGCAATTGGAGGAATTATGATACAAGAAGAAATGGGTAAATGTCGTTGTGATTTGCCGGTAATCAGGGAAAACATGCCCGGAAAAGATGAAATGTCACGACTGGCTGATCTCTTTGCTGTCATGGGTGACAGCACACGCGTCCGGATCATCTCAGCTCTGCGCCTGAGTGAACTCTGTGTCAGCGATCTGGCAATGCTTTTATCATTGTCTGACTCGGCAATTTCTCATCAGCTACGCATTTTGCGGCAGAACAATTTGGTCAAGGCCAGGCGGGATGGGAAATACATCTATTACAGTCTCTCCGACGATCACGTGACAGAAATATATGATGTCGGCAAAGAACATATTAACGAATAACGTATATTTTTTATAAGAAGTAAATGGTCAGCAAATGAGCAAAAATGTTTTAAAAAACAAGGATAAAAATCTCAACCGCAAGGACGATTTTCATATAGAAGAAGAAACAAAACGAAGCAAAATCGTGTTGACGTCTTCTTGTGACGGTGATTCTTGTAGCTTGGGTCATAGCCATAATCACGGTCACGACCACGATCATGATCACGGAAGTGAGGGCGAGGGGAAGTTTACTCTCATTCTTCTTTTCGTTTCCATAGGGGCCTTCATCGGCGGTCTCATTGCAAATTATCTATTTGATGCAGGATCTGTCAGCATCATCCTCATGATTGTCGCCTGGCTTCTGGCCGGATACAGGGTAATAATAAATGCTGTAAAAAAGCTCTTATTCGGTTTTATCATGGACGAGGAATTCCTCATGTCTGCAGCCACCGTAGGTGCCGTCATCCTGGGAGAATATCCTGAAGCTGCATTGGTAATGATTCTCTACCAGATTGGTGAAAACCTGGAGCATTTCGCTGTGGGTAAATCGCGACAGTCCATAACTGATTTATTGGACATTGCCGCCCCCTACGCCAACCTTGTCACTGCTGAGGGCGTCAAGCGGATTGACCCGGCCGAAATTAGAGTTGGAGACATTCTGGAAATCCAACCGGGTGAGCTTATTCCGACTGACGGAGTTGTTGTAAGTGGCCTGAGCAGTATCAACACAGCGGCTATAAGTGGTGAGTCAGTGCCCATGGAAGCAGGAGAAGGCAGTCAGGTTCTCAGCGGCAGCGTCAATGGTGATGGGCTTTTGCGTATGAAAGCAAACACTGTTTACGCTGAATCCACCGCTAGCCGCGTTATGGATATGGTTAACGAAGCCTCTTCGCGCAAGGCAGACACCGCAACTTTGGTCAGGCGTTTTTCAAAAATCTATACACCTATTGTTGTCCTTCTGGCCATCCTGATCTCAGTCATTCCGCCTTTGCTTCTGGACCAGAGTTTTTCTACCTGGGTTTACCGCGGACTTATCTTCCTTGTTGTCTCCTGCCCCTGCGCCTTTGTCATCTCAGTTCCTCTTACCTTTGTTTCAGGCATAGGTATGGCTTCACGTCATGGAGTTTTAGTGCGGGGAGGCACGGATTTGGAAAGTCTTGCCAATCTGAAAACCCTGGCTTTTGATAAGACCGGCACCCTTACCGAGGGAAAGTTCAGCGTTATCGCCAGTCACGCCGAAGAAGATATAGATAAGCAAGCCTTTATTGCTCTGGCAGGCACTATGGAGCAAAGCTTCACACACCCGATTGCCCAAAGCATTGTCTCACATGCGGAATCCCTCGGCCTCACCCTGTCATCCGAAGGCCTCTCCGATATCATTTCTTTACCCGGACACGGGGTTCGCGGTGTAATTGACAGTTCCAACGGGCTCAGGCTCCCCATTGAAATGCCGGCAACCGTTTACCTGGGCAATGCTGCTCTAATGAAGATGTTGGGACTGCACGAAAGCGCTCTGGCTGACGGCTGCGAAGGACAGGCCTGGACCATGAGTCATGTGGCGATAGTGCCGGGATTAAGGGACACCCGTTCTTACGAAGAGGTTAAAGCAGGTCCGCCTTCAACTGAGATTCGTTATCTGGGACATATTGTGATCCGTGATGAGCTAAAAGCCGAAGCAGCTCAAACCATCGCTGCCCTGCGTAAAGAAGGCGTAGAACGCATCGCACTTCTGACCGGAGACAACGAAGTTTTCGCACGCGAAGTAGCTAAAGAGGCCGGCATAGACGAGGTGCATGCCTCTCTTCTGCCACAGGATAAGGTCGCCTGGATGGAAGAAGTGCATGAAGATGAAAGTAATGGAAGGACCGGCTTTGTCGGTGATGGCATAAACGACGCACCAGTGCTCATGACAGCCGATGTCGGTGTGGCCATGGGAGGCTTAGGCAGCGATGCCGCCATAGAAGCCGCCGATGTGGTACTGATGCAGGACAAGCTGTCTGCTCTGCTTAAGGGCGTGATTATTTCGAAAAAAACCATGAATATTGCCCGCCAGAATATAATTTTCGCCCTGGGGGTCAAGTTCCTCTTCCTCCTGCTGGCGGCTGTCGGCTATATGCCTATGTGGCTGGCGGTTTTTGCTGATGTAGGAGTAACCCTCTTGGTTATCCTCAACTGTTTCCGCATCTTCCGCATCTCCCGTCTTCAAAGGATTGAGAAACTCCACAAAAGCAGAACTTAAAAGGCATAGCCATCGGCATCAGACTTGTAAAAGGCCCCGGACAAACAAATCCGGGGCCTCTTTTCTTTGCTTGGTTTTAAGCAAGTTTTACTTAATGTTTTCAACAGTAACGAGAGATAATACGAGATCTGTCGGTTCTAGAATCTGTTCGCCACTTGCATCCTGGTCTTTGGTGATTTCAATGCTGCCGGCGACCAGTTTCGCATAGACCGCATCATAGTCAGCCTGTTTGAAATTCTTAAAGCGGGCATTTTCCATGGAGATCATGGTGTAGCCCTGGGTTGCGTCAAGTGTTACTGCCTTGCCGCCTTCCCAGCTTCCGTCATAAATGCTGGCAATAGCGTCATTAACTGATTTTTTCAAGTTTTTCATGGCTGACGTGATGACTGTATCTGATTCAGCATATTGGTCAACGTCAACACCGATAACTTTTGCATCAGCCTTTTCAGCAGCCTTCATAACTGAGGTTCCGACCGCGCCGCCACAGGCAAAGATCACTTCCGTTCCTTCCTGATACCAGGAAGCTGCTTTTGATTCATTCTCCGGGCTGGCATCGAAGTTGCCGACATAGGTGTATTTAACATTGACGTCACCGGCAGCCAGGCCCAATTCAGCAGCAGCGTCATCAGCACCATCCAGGAAGCCATAGCCGAAACGGACAACTGCAGGTACCGCCATACCGCCCATGAAGCCGAGTTCACGATAGCCTTCGTGAACTGCCGCGTAGCCGGCCAGATAGCCGGACTCCTCTTCAGCGTAAAGGATACCGATTACGTTGTCTGAAATGTCCGGTACGTAATCGCCCGCATGTGGATAGCCATCAAGCAAGATGAAGTGAACATCAGGGAACTGATTCTGTACTGTATGAATCGGTCCTTCAAAGAGGAAGCCCGGTGTTACGATAATTTTAGCTCCGCCTTCAATGGCCAGGTTTATGGAGTTAATGGAAGCTGCATCAGACTTTTCTGTCGGCTGGAAATACTTAAAGGTTTTGTCATTGTCTATGGCGTATTGTACAACGCCTTCCCAGGAACCCTGGTTGAACGACTTGTCATCAATGGTACCTACGTCTGTAATCAATGCGATCTCAGCATTGCCTTTTGAATCCTGTTTACCTTCTTTGTGTAATGAATCTTCTTCTTTTTTGTTGCCGCAGGCAGCGATGATGCCAAGCATCATCACCAGTGCCAGCATAAGGGCAAAAATTTTCTTTCTATTCATTTTCTTCCTCCTAAGGTCTGATATTGACTTTGCCTCGTGTCAGACTAAGTGTTTTAGCTGTTATCCTTCGCGTATACACGTGCGAGAATAAGGGCTTTACTTTCTGCTTTTTCTTGAGTAAACACGTAGGCCGACTCTAATTTCGACTTCGCAGAGGGCAATAATGCCTCATCATCCGTATAGAGTACAGCCAGTGTCTCGCCTTTCTTTACCTGTTCACCGCTGCGACGATGAAGTCTGATTCCTGCTGAAGGCTGAACTTGATCATCCATTTTCAAACGACCGGCGCCCAGCATGGATGATGCGATACCGCAGGCCTCAGTATCCATCTGGCTGATCCAACCGCTTTGTGGTGCTAATAGTTCAGCTGAATATTTCGGCTGAGGCAAAATGCTGATATCCTCTGTAATCCGGGGATCACCGCCTTGTGCTCCTACCATTTGAGCCAAGCATTCCAGTGCTTTACCTGAAGCAACTGCTTCCCGGACAAGTACATCGTAATCTTCACCTGAATCGGGATCAGCCAGCTTAAGCAATTCAGAACTCAGCGCAAAACACAATTCGCGCAGGTCTTCCGGGCCTTCATCTTTCAAAACCTGAATGACTTCAGGTATTTCAATTGCATTGCCGATACATTGTCCCAGAGGTCGGTCCATATCCGTAACCAGAGCTGCTGTTCTGCGCCCGGCACCTTCACCGATATCAACCATGGTCTGGGCCAGTTCCACAGCATCCTCCACATTTTTCATAAAGGCGCCGCTACCACATTTAACATCTAAGACTATAATATCACTTCCCGCTGCCAGTTTTTTGCTCATGATGGAGCCGGCAATCAAAGGTATGGAATCCACTGTAGCAGTGACATCACGCAGGGCATACAGCTTCTTATCACCCGGTGCCAAATCTGCAGTCTGTCCGATGATGGCAATGCCGATGCTCTGAACTTGTTCGATAAATTTCTGCTCAGACAGCTCGGTGCTAAAGCCGGGTATCGCTTCCAGCTTGTCAAGTGTGCCGCCTGTATGCCCTAAACCGCGTCCGCTCATTTTTGCTAATTTCAGGCCACAGGCTGCGACAATCGGTCCGACTATGAGCGAGGTCTTATCTCCGACACCGCCGGTCGAGTGCTTGTCCACCTTGCATCCCTCAATCGCGGACAAATCCACCTGATCACCTGAGAGCACCAATGCCTGTGTAAAGTCCAACGTTTCTTTTTTACTCATGCCCCGGAAATAAACAGCCATCAGCCAGGCAGAGATCTGGTAGTCCGGAATCTCTCCACTCACATAAGCATCAATGATGAAACGAAGTTCTTCTTCGCTATGAGTGCCGCCGTCACGCTTTTTCTTGATTAAATCGTAAATTCGCATTAGCGCCCCGTCTTCTCGTATGGTATTCCCTCAGCTGCCGGTGCCTGTGAACGTTTAGACATGAAAATCAAGACGATCAAAGTGGCAATGTAAGGAATCATTTTATATACCGTTGAAGGAATGGGAAGCTCCTTTATACCCGGAATTGCTGAATAAGCTGAAGCGATTGTCTTCATTAATCCGAAAAAGAAAGCGGCTCCCAGGATTTTAGGTGATCTCCACTGGCCGAAAATCATTACGGCCAGCGACAGGAAGCCGTAGCCGTATACCGTAGCGTTCGATTCAGTTGAAGTCGGGACAACAAAAGCCAGGCCTCCGATACCTGCAAGAAGACCTGAAATCAGGGTCCCGGCCCAGCGCATACGCTGGACATCAATACCGACCGTGTCAGCTGCTCCCGGATGTTCACCGCAAGCCCGCAGACGAAGGCCGAAAGGAGTTCTTTGAATCACAAACCAAGCTATAAAGAAGATCAGAAACCCTATATAAGTCGTAATATAGGCATTTTGAAACAAAAGCGGTCCGATTAGAGGAATGTCACCCAATAACGGTACTTTACGGATAAAAAATGTATCCCTGAACTGTACTTGCTGGGTTCCGAATATCAGACGAGCTGCAAAGATGGCAAAAGCGGGAGCGAACATGTTCATGGCTGTACCGCTGATGACCTGATTAGCTTTGAGATTGATAGAAGCGAAGGCATGGAAGATTGTAAATAGAAAACCTGATAATCCTGCCACCAGCATCGCCAGCAGAAGCAAGCCCTGTCCCGACATGTTACCCTGCATCTGGTTGATAAAGAGAGTGCCGGTGAAGGCTCCCATAATCATACCGCCGTCCAGACCGACGTTAATAACACCACTGCGTTCTGAATACATTCCGCCCATGGCAACAACAAGCAGCGGCACTGAAAAGATCATGGTCTGTTGCATAATAAAGGCAATGGTTGTCATGAGGATACCTCCCTTTCGCCAGTTTGCGTGTACCGGTCCGGTCCCCCGGGTCCTACTCCGCCCGGTCTCTTTCGCTTCTTTTCAATAGCGCTGACAATCCGATAAAGTATTTGTTTGAAAATCAGCGAGAAAGCAGCACAGTAGAGTATGACAGCAATAATCATGTCTATTATTTCTTTTGAATAACCGAACAACTGCAGATTTTCTCCCCCTATCGTTAATTGCCCGATAAACAAACCCGTGAAGAAAACTCCCATGGGATGGTTCATGGCCAGTAAAGCGACCGGGATGCCGTTGAAACCCTGCAATGCAACAATTTCGTTTGTTTCCATGTAAACGCCCGTCCCGCCCAGGTACATCATAAAGCCGCCTATACCTGACAGGGCTCCGGCAATTACCATTGCCATGATCACGGTGCGGTTAGAACTGATTCCCGCATAGCAGGAAGCATCAGGGTTTAGCCCGACAGCCGTAAGTTCATAACCGAATACAGTGCGGGAAGAAATAATAAAAATAATCAGGCAAAATATGAGACAAAGCAAAAGGCTGATATTGAGATTCGTGCCCGGGAATGCCGTATCAAGTCCAAGGGTCGGAATCTCTGCACGAGCGGGGACATTCTGCGCTCTGGCATAGCGGGCATCATAAATTGTCTGCTCAATAATTATTTTGACCAGATACATGCCGATGTAGTTCATCATGATCGAAGTGATGACTTCATTGACCTTGAAATAAGCTTTCAGGATTCCCGGCACTGCACCCCAGATCGCTCCTCCCACTATTGCAGCAAGCATGCAGACTATCCAGAGTACTGAGGCCGGAATCATGCTAGCTTTTATTGCGACAAAGACGGCACAAACACCCCCTACCATAAATTGTCCTGAAGCTCCGATATTGAAGAGGCCCGACTTATAGGCAAAGGCAACGCTGAGACCCGTCATAATTATGGGAATAGAAGTAGCAATTGACTGTCCGAACTGTGTCGGGCTGCCGGTAAAACCACCTCTGAGTATAGTCAACAAACCCTGGCCGGCCCGGGCAGGATTGGCAATCAGGAGGATAATCACTCCAACAAGAAGTCCGGTTACTATTGCCATCAGTGAAGCGAAGAAGCTGTACGAACCTTTGGAACGCGCCTGTTGCGTCAAGGACAACTCTTCTTCAAGGACCGCTTCCCTGTTTTCATCCACCGGAATATTGTTCTTGAACTCGTGATCGTTATTATTGCCTGAATCAGACATGCCCGACCTCCTTCTTCTTGCCAGCCATATAGAGGCCGAGTTCCCTTTCGTCAGTCTGATCCGGATCCAGATCAGCAACGATTTCACCTTCATACATAACTAAGATACGATCAGATAGGTTGGTTACCTCGTCAAGTTCAAAAGAGACCAGCAAAACCCCTTTTCCCCGGTTCCGCTGCTCCAGTAATTGTCCATGAATGTATTCGATAGCACCGACATCAAGACCACGCACCGGCTGTACTGCGATGATAATATCTGCATCACGGTCCAGCTCTCTGGCCACAATCGCTTTCTGCTGATTACCTCCGGAAAGTGCCCGCCCCATACTGCCGGCGCCCTCACTGCTGCGAATATCAAAGCGTCCGATCAGCTCATCCGCATAATCCCTGATACTATCGAAGCGCATAAAACCGTGCTTTTGAAAGCGGGACTGATAGTAAGTTTGTAAGACAAGATTATTGGCAAGACTGAGGTCCAGGATCATGCCATAGCGCTGACGATCTTCAGGAATATGAGCCATACCGGATTCTGTACGTTCCCGTATACTCATTCTGCTGATATCGACGCCGTTCAGAAAAATGCGCCCCTCATCCGGAGGGTAAATCCCTGTCAGTGCATAGACCAGTTCGGACTGTCCATTTCCATCTACACCGGCTATGGAAACAATCTCACCTGCATGAACCTCAAGTGAAACGTTGTTTACAGCATTTTTCGCAGAGTGCTCACGTTTCACGGTAATGTTTTCACAGGAAAAAACCACCTCTCCTCTTTCGATTTCGGGTTTATCGACATCAAAATCAACTGCACGTCCAACCATCAGTTCCGACATCTCTTCTGCACTTGTATCAGCGACATCAAGAGTCACGATATGTTTGCCTTTGCGCAAAATCGTCACACGATCGGCTACTTTCTGAATTTCATTCAGCTTGTGGGTTATGAAAATAATGGATTTACCCTCATCAGCCAAATCGCGCATTATGCTCATCAGCTCATCAATTTCCTGAGGAGTGAGAACAGCAGTGGGTTCATCAAAAATCAAAATCTCATTTTCACGGAAAAGCATTTTGAGAATCTCAACACGCTGCTGCTGACCGACTGTAATGTTACGAATCTCAGCATGGGGATCAATCGCAAGTTTATAGCGTTCTGAGATTTCAACTACCTTCTCAAGAGCTTCGCGTTTATTGATGATACCGGCCTTGGTCGGTTCATCACCTAAAATTATGCTTTCCAAAACAGTGAAATTCTGCACCAGCATGAAGTGTTGGTGCACCATGCCGATGCCATAATCATTGGCATCGTTAGGGTTATCAAGGGTTGCCGGCTCTCCGTTGATCCTAATTGTGCCTTCTTCATGGGCATAAAGTCCGAAAAGCACGTTTACGAGGGTAGTTTTTCCTGCGCCGTTTTCGCCCAGTAAGGCATGGATTTCTCCCTGTCTCAGATGGAAGGTCACATCGTCTACTGCTGTAAAGCTGCCAAAACGTTTTGTGATCTGATCCATCTCAATGACATTCTTAGCCATGGTCCGTCTATCCTTTCTTGTGAAGATCCCTGACGGGTCTTCGTGTCGGGATAAGCCATCCCGCTTGAAAGAGGTCCATTTATTCAAAGCGCTGTAAGTCACACTTTCCTACGGCGAAACAAAAACAAACAACACTAAAACATCGTTTTGTCGCTGTATAGTGATTATAACATGTAAATATCGACAGTCAATTAAAGAGATTTCCAGGCATAATTGGGCAAATAGACTAAAAACAGGCCTCTGCGCAAAAGAGGCCTGTTTTTAGTGAAGCAGGATCCTATTCAAAGGGGAAACGGTAGGGGAGATTCTTTTCATCTCTTACTGCGATAAACTCCTTCTGGACCGCTTCACCGATCGGTACGCCTTTTTCCTTGCGTTCCTGCCAAACGAACCACTCTTTCTCTCCGGCCGTGAAAATACGATCCTGGCCCGGCGCTTTTTTGGAGGCGCGCAAATCACGCAAGATATCCCCTGCGATTTTTTTGAAAGTGTCAAGACCACAGAAGGCCTCCGGATCTATAACAATGAAGAAATGTCCCAGGCGGTAAGGGCGCTTATTGCCTGCCTCGTCGACATTTGTAATCAGCTTCAGGAAACTGCCGGCCTGCAGTGCAGCAGAAAGGATTTCAACCACAGTGGCATAGCCGTAACCCTTATAGCCTCCCAGCTCTTCACCGATCCCTCCCAGGGGCGTCAGGGCAGCGGTACCGTCAGTCAGACCTTTCAAAATTTCCCCGCTGTCAGTCATGGCCCTGCCGTCGTGACCGATCACTACACCTTCGGGAGCATCTTGGCCCGTACGCGCATAAACTTCAATTTTGCCCCGCTGGCTTATGCTCGTCGCGCAGTCAAGCATAAAAGGAAAATCCTCATCTGTCGGCATACCGAAAGTCAGAGGATTGGTTCCCAGCATGTTTTCCACGCCAAAAGTCGGCGCTATACTGGAACGCGCATTCGTACCGGTAATACCGATCATGCCTTCTCTGACTGCCATTAAGGGCCAATAACCGGCAATTCCGTAATGGGAACTATTGCGGACAGCAGCCATTGAAATGCCGTTCTTACGAGCCTTTTCTATTAAGCTTTGCATTGTTTTATAAGAGGCTACCATGCCCATGCCGTCATTAGCATCAATAACTAATGTACTGGGAGTTTCCTTAACTACTTCGTAGTCGGTGACAGGATTCAAAATGCCTTCTTCAATACGATCAAGGTAGACCGGTTTGAAACGATTGCTGCCGTGACTTTCAATCCCCTGGCGGTCACTTTCCATCAATACATCTGCACAAATTTTCGCATCTTCACGTGGGACACCATAAGCTACGAAAGCATCCTCCATGAAGTTTCCGACAAGGTCCCAGGACAGATATGGTCTGCTTTCTTTTTCCGTCTGCATAACTTTGCTCCTTTTTTATTAAAAAGTCTTTCTCTTTCCTGTTTTAAATCTGCAAAAATTCTCTAACTTCCTGATTGGCTTCTGCGATAAGATTTTCTTCATCCAGATTGACAAGCTTACCATCCCGCACCGTAATTTCACCGTTGATAATCGTGTAGTCCACATAGCCTTTGATGCCGACAGTAGCCAAAATAGACATGGGATCGTAGAAGGCTCCTACCAGATCAAGGCGATTGACGCTAAGCAAAATTATGTCTGCACATTTCCCCACTTCTACCGAGCCGATCTCCTGTTCACGCCCCAGAACGCGGGCGCCTCCCATGGTGGCCAGTTTCAGCATATCGTAGCCTTTAACACCATTGTCAGGCGAATTAAGGCGGTGCATCAGATAGCCGGTGCGGATCTCTTCCAATAAACTCATACCGTTGTTGGCTGCACAACCATCCACACCTAAGCCGACCGGAATATCCAAAGCCATCATTTCCGGGATACGGGCAACACCCGAAGACAAACTCAGGTTAGAGGTCGGACAGTGACAGACTCCGGTGCCTGTGTCTGCTAAGAGCTGCAGCTCCTCACTGTTGAAATGGATACCGTGCGCGTACCAGACATCTTTACCGACCCAACCCAGACTTTCCATATACTCCAGGGGCCGCATGCCAAAATGCTGCAGGGTATAATCCTCTTCATCTCTGGTTTCAGCCAAATGTGTGTGCAGGCGAACGCCCAGTTCGCGCGCCAGCTTGGCGCTCTCCCGCAGCAGAGTATCTGAAACTGAAAAAGGTGAGCAGGGGGCCAGCGCCAGACGATGCATTGCCCCGAAGGACTTGTCATGGTATTTTTCGACCAGGACAGCACTGTCTCTGAGAATTTCATAAACAGTTTGGACTACTGAATCCGGAGGCAGGCCTCCGTCCTTAACCGAAAGGTCCATGCTGCCGCGGGTGAAGTGGGTGCGAATACCGAGCTCGTCAGCGGCAGCGATTTGAGCGCCGATTAAGTCACCGCTGTCTTTCGGAAAAACATAATGATGGTCGGAAACAGTAGTACAGCCGTTCTTCATCAGCTCCGCCATACCTGTCTTTGATGAAAGGTAAACCGTATCCTCATCCAGTCGCTTCCAGATTTCATAGTTTATTCTTAGCCATTCAAAGAGTTCTTTATTCTGTGTTTGCGGCAGGTTTCTGGTAAAAATCTGATAAAGGTGATGGTGGGTATTGATAAAACCGGGGAAGCAGAGCATATCTGTCGCATCGATTGTTTCGTCAGCTTCGTGTGTCTCCTTGCTGATGTCCCTGATTAACCCGTCTTCACAAAATATATTGACGCTGTCATAAAGCTTGTCCTCAGCATCACAACTGATCAGTTGCTTCACGTTCTTGATTAGTAATGTAGCCATCTTGTACTCACAAACCTCCTTGGGATTTCAAATCAATATATAGTATTACTTAAGCATCTTGCGAATGATCTTATTGTCGATTTCGCGATAAGGATGATAACGCAGGGACAGGTCACCATAGCGTGACTTTTTAAGCACTGTCTTGTAATGGCTGAAACTGTCAAAGCTGAATTTTCCATGGTATTGTCCCATACCGCTGTTGCCGACGCCACCGAAGGGGACATGGGGCGAAGACATATGGACAAGTGTATCGTTGATGCAGCCGCCGCCGAAAGAGATTGTATCAAGCAGCAGGTCCTGCGTCTCCTTTTTTTCTGAAAAAATGTAAAGCGCCAGCGGTTTGGGCCGCTGACGGACATAGCTGATTGTTGTTCCGAGATCAGGAAGGGAAATGACCGGTAGGATCGGACCAAAGATTTCCTCCTGCATCACTTCACTGTCCTCGGCCGGAGAGTCAATGATAGCAGGCTCAATTTGCCTCGTTTCAGGAAAGACCCTGCCGCCGAAAGCAGGTGGAGTTTCTGCCAGATAGGCTTGCAGGCGGTTGAAATGTTTTTCATTAATAATCTTGGGGTAGATTTCTCTGAAATATTCATCATCCCGGCTCAGTTGAGAGAACTCTTCTTGTAAAAGTTTCAGGAAAGCTTCTTTAATCGCCTCTTCGCAAATGACGTAGTCGGGGGCGATACAGGTTTGCCCTGCATTGACCAGTTTGCCGAAAGCAATCCTACGGGCAGCCAGTTTCAGATCAGCGTCTGCCGCCACTATTGCAGGTGATTTGCCACCCAGTTCCAGGGTGACAGGGGTCAGATTCTCAGCAGCCTGCCTCATTACATCGCGTCCGACCGCCGGTGATCCGGTAAAGAAGATATAATCAAAATCAAGCTTCAGAAGATCCCGGTTTTCTTCTCTGCCGCCTGTAACCAGCTCGACCCAGCCCGGCTCCAGAACCGTAAGGACTTTGCCCAGAACTTCCGTTGTGGCAGGGCTGTAGGCGGAGGGTTTCAATATAGCTGTGTTACCGGCGGCAATAGCACCGACCAGCGGGTTAACTGAGAGCTGGAAGGGATAATTCCAGGGTGACATGATCAAAACTACACCGTAGGGTTCGGGAAATCTTTTCACGCGGCCCGGCATTTGCGTGAGTGCAACTTTGGCAGCCCGAGGCTTCATCCAGCGCTTAAGATGCTTGAGTGCATAGCCGATTTCATCCAGCACCAATCCGATCTCTGTCATGTAGGCTTCAAAAGATGAGTTGTTCAGATCATCTTTCAGGGCTTGCTCAATTTCCGGAGTCAGTTCTTTGATTCTCCCTTGCAGCAGAAGCAACTGTTGACGTCTCGCCTGATAGGAACGACTTTTATCGCTGTCAAAAAATCGACGGCAACTTTCGAATTTATCACGGATGGTCAGATCTTTTGCGTCACTCTTAACCAAAATATTCCTCCTTTTGCAAGCGCAGAAAACAGCTCTAATCGCTTTTCCTTTCCTGAGAGTCATATCTTTCCTGTACAGCAGTAGCAACTGTTTCTACCAGGAGTTCAGGGTTGCTGGCAATTTCATTATGGAAAACTCTTTGTTTTTTTCTTACAGAGAAAAAAGCCCCGACAGAAACAATAAGGGCGCTGGCAACATTTACAATAAAATCTTCCATGGTATCCCGCAGTGCCTCCTGACCGACCAGGATTTCGCCTGACTCAGTCATATATTTTTGCATATTCATGCCAAGCAGTGCGTCGCCTGAATATTCATAAATTTCCCAGATGACACCGATAGTCACTGCAAAGCAAAAGCCGAACAAAACGACAAAGAAGGGGGACAGGTGTAGATCCAGGCGTTTCCAGGAATTTAGAACTGAGATCAGTTTGACACCTAAAACCGCAAGCATTGCACCGCTGAAGGAATGCAGAAGTACATCCCAATACTTGAAAACGTGGAAATAATTCTGTACCTCGCCCAGAAAAACTCCGGCATAAAGGAAGATAAAATAGGCGATTGTCAGGCCATCAGGGATAATGATCTTAAATCTTTTTTCTATAAGGCTGGGGAGGCCCATGACAATCAGGCCGCCAAGACATGAAACCAGCATCAGGATATAGTCGGCCAGGGTGCGAGGAGTTGCGGGGGGAACGGCATCGGCCGGAGTAATTATGATGCGGTAAATTGCGTAGCCGGTGGATATAATGAGGGTTATCCACAAGAACCAGCCGACGAGTTTCTTGATTCTTGCGGAATTGAATCTCTTGTCAGTATTACTTCCGGAGCCGTTTGAATCGGATTCTA
This sequence comes from Clostridiaceae bacterium, assembly GCA_012728535.1. GTDB lineage: Bacteria > Bacillota > Clostridia > Saccharofermentanales > DTU023 > DTU032. The sequence continues at coordinate 15,882 of JAAYEX010000076.1, forward strand.
GCGTGAAGTTAAGCATCTGTTCTCCTCTTGGTCTGTAGAAGCTTCAGGCGGCGGAGATCCAACTTAGTCCTTCACTGGAATAGTCCCCTCCGGTAAATCAGCCTTATTACGTAAGTATTTGTTTACTTCAGTCATCATGTTATCAGAGATATCCTGCATAATCTCAGAAAACTTCCCGATCTCCTCATCTGAATACTTTCTCTTCAGACGTTTGGCCAGGATGGAAACATAACGTTCGCTGGTACCGTAAATCTGCAGAAACTTATCCGTAACGCTCAAGTGGACGATACGTCCGTCTTCACTGGACTTGGTTTTTTTCACATAGCCTTTTTTCTCGAGATTAGCCACCTTGTAGGCAGCATTGGGTTGAGATACATTGATAAAATTTGCAAATTCCGTCAGGGTCGGCTGTCCCAGACCATAGATGGCTTCAGCACAGAAGGCCTCCAGCGCAGTCAGGGAATCAGACTCACTGTCAGAGATTTTGCGAAAGATCCGGCGGTAATAATAGAGTTTAAGTTTTAAATATATGTCGTGCAGATTGTCTTCCAACATCATTATCACCCCTTATGCTGAATAATGCTTCAAAAGATTTATATAAATATTACTATTCACGGTCTATTAAAGCAAACATCAGCTCAGCTTCACACACAACTTCATCGTTGACCTTTGCCACACCTGTGCCAAAGCCGAAATTGCCGCGCTTCTTGGTGATCTTCGTTGACAGGTGGAGGGTATCGCCCGGCCGGACAACGCCGCGGAAGCGGACCTTGTCCACACCCGCGAAAAGCGGGAGTTTGCCCCGATTTTCCTCTAATGAGAGCAGAGCCACACCGCCGACCTGGGCCAGAGCTTCAATCTGCAAAACTCCGGGAAAAACCGGTTCTTCAGGGAAATGTCCCTGGAAGAAAATCTCATTGCCGCTCAGCTGTTTGATCCCCTCAGCGCTTAGGCCGGGCTCCATTGCTGTGATGCGGTCGACCAGCAGGAAGGGGTAACGATGGGGCAGTATTTTTTGAATATCCATATATTCCAGTTGCATGTAACTCTCCTGACTTTAAAAAAACTGAGCCCTAGTCAGCTAGGTAACGTTTCAAAACTATGCTGGCATTATGTCCGCCAAAGCCCAATGAGTTCTTCAGAGCATAATCGTAACTGAAGTCTTCGCCGGCATTGGCAACATAATCCAGATCGCAATCCGGATCGGGTTTTTCCAGACCCATGGTCGGCGGTACCCACTGTTCTTTCAGGCCCAGCACGCAGAAGGCTGCTTCTACTACCCCGCTGGCCCCCAGCAAGTGACCCGTCATGGACTTGGTTGAAGAGACCTTCATCTGATCGGCGTGGTCACCGAAAACTCTGCGGATTGCATGTGTTTCGCTGGCGTCATTGAGCTCGGTTGAAGTTCCGTGTGCATTAATATAGCCGATGTCTTCAAGCTTGATACCCGCGTCCTCCACTGCCAGCTGCAGGCAGCGTGCTGCCTGTGTTCCTTCTGGATCAGGGGCAGTCATATGGTAGGCATCTGAAGTCGAGCCATAGCCGACGACCTCGCCTAGAATCTTCGCACCCCGTTTTTTTGCATGTTCATAGTCTTCGAGGATAAGTGCACCGGCTCCCTCGCCAATAACAAAGCCGTCGCGTTCAGCATCGAAAGGAATTGAGGCCCGTTTGGGATCGGTCGATTTAGAGAGTGCACGCATGGCCGAAAACCCGCCCACACCCATTGGAGTTATGGCAGCTTCAGCTCCTCCGGCCACGATAATATCCAGATAGCCGTCGCGGATCTTGTGAAAAGCTTCACCCAGTCCGTTGGTGGATGCGGCGCAGGCGGTAATGACAGCAGTGGACAGACCGTGCAAGCCCAAATCCTGTGCTACTGTTCCTGCCGTCATATTTGCTATAGTCAGGGGGATAAAGAAAGGCGAAACACGATTGTAGCCTTTTTCAATACCTGCCTGCTTCTCACGTTCAAAGGTATTGATCCCGCCGATACCGGTCGAAAAAATCACGCCTGCCCGGTTAGAGTCGAACTCTCCCGCCTGCAGTCCGCTTTGCCGGAAGGCCTCTCTCGCTGCAATCAGGCCGTATTGGGTCACCTCATCCATGCGGCGGGCAGATCTTCCCTCAATATACTCAGTAACTTTGAAATTTTTCAATTCAGCAGCCAGGGCAATATCCAGCTCTTCTCTTTGTACGCGGGTCAGTTCGGCAATTCCGATCTCGCCTCGCCTGATTGCCTGCCAACTGCTTTCAGTATCAAGTCCCAGAGGAGTCAGCATGCCGATTCCTGTGATAACAACACGTCTTTTGTTGCTCATATTAATAAATAAAACCTCCGTCTTCCCTGCTTTAGAGATTCATGCCTCCATCGACTGAAATTGTCTGACCGGTAATATAGTTAGCTTCTTCACCGGCCAAAAAGGCCACTGCGGCAGCTACGTCTTCCGCCTTGCCCAATCGGCGCATGGGTATGGTCGCCAGATAATGCTCACGCACATCTTCTGCAAGCACAGCCGTCATGTCCGTCTCAATAAAACCGGGCGCGACAGCGTTAACGGTCACATTGCGCGTGGCCAGCTCCTGGGCCAGCGATTTACCCATGGCGATAACAGCTGCCTTGCTGGCGGCATAGTTGATCTGGCCGGCATTGCCTTTAAGTCCGACAATACTACTGATACTTATGATGCGTCCCCAACGCTTGCGCATCATTATTTTAGCTGCTTCACGCATCAGGATGAACTGAGCTTTCTGGTTGACCTGAATGACCGCGTCATAGTCCTCGTCACTCATTCTGACCGTCAACTGGTCACGAGTCAGTCCGGCATTGTTCACCAAAATATCGAGTCGGCCGGACTCTTCGACAATCTCGCTGATCAAAGCTTTGGCAGCCTCTGAGTCAGAGAGATCCGCCTGAATTGTGCGTGACGGTTTGCCCTCCTGCGCCAGTTCCTCCGACAGGGCTTTGGCACTATCCTCGGACGTTGAATAATGTATATAGATAAAACGTTCCGGCGAGGCCAAAGCTCGGACAATGGCTCTTCCGATACCACGTCCGGCTCCTGTCACCAGAACCACTTGCTTATGTGACATTAAATCCTCCTGATTTGCATGCTGCATCATTTCGTGCCTGGCACCGAATTATGCATGAAAAAATTAACGACGAGTCGTCGCTAAAGAGTGAGACAGAAATTTTTCGAATGATTCCATATCGGCTATGTGATGTAGATTCAAACTGCGGTCGCGCCGGCGCAGAAGCGGTGTCAGCACAGCCTTGGGTGCTATCTCGATAAAGTTCCTGTAGCCCCTGTCTAAAAGATAAGTGAAGCAGTCATCCAGACGCGTCGGATTTGACATCTGCCGCGACATCATATCTGCGTAGACTTCACTGCGCTCCCCGTCCCGGCAAAGAGGCCGGGCAGCCTTACCCAGAATATTGAGAGCCAGATCAATCTGTGCTTCCTCTGCTTCCTCTTGCAGCAAAACAGCACGCAAGTCCGGCACGTCAGCCGTAAAAACCTTGCTATGGTAGGCTCCTTCAACTTCTAAAAATACTGCCCGTTTGGCACCTGCTGCCAATACCTCCTGCATCAGAAGCTCTAATTCACTGATACTTCCCGACACAGCCATTTGAGTTTTAGAGTTTTTATTAGCCAACGACAGGTCAGGGTAATTCTGCAAGTGTTCCTGGAGCTCCGCTTCCTCCAGACCCAGCACAACCAGCATGCCGTCATCGAAGCCATCCTGCCGCCTTTGCTTCATGCGCCTTGCCATTAAGTCAGCGCGCTGACGAATAATATTGAGAACTGCTTCTTCCGAATAAACGCCTGCCAAGGCCAGAGCCGGGAATTCGCCGGCGCTCAGGCCCAGAGCAGCATCAGCCTCAATACCCATTTTTTGTAAAACTTTCGTTATTGTCAGTGAGAAAACCGTCAAAGCCAGTTGGACATAGCGGGTTTCGTCTAAACGATCAAAGTCGGGATCGAGCAGATACTCCAGCTCGTCCTTTGTGCAATAGCAATCAGAGTAATAGCTTTCTTCAGGGAAAGCACAGGCAAAATCAAGTCCCATTCCTGCCAACTGCGAGCCCTGGCCACCATAAAGAAAGACCCATTCATTCTGCTTGTTCATTCATACATCCTTTCGTGCATCAAAAGGTGCCTGGCACCGAATTATGGGCACCGAATTATGCATCTACACCTTCGAAGAGATCTGCGAGCAGCTGATTCAGCGGCTTTATTTCCTTGATGCCGGCTGCTACCAGCCCCATCATGAAAGCGCCCTTTTCGCTGTTGCCTTCCTGGACAGCCTGGCGCAGAGAACCGCCCAGCATCTCTTCCAATACTTCTTTTTCCGCCCCTTCACGTTCCAAAGACATATAGTCCCGGCAGAATTTGTTTTTCAAAACACGGCAAGGCACGCCGCCGACACGTCCCATGACTGAAACCTGGGTATCGGTTGCCTTGATCACTGCCTCCTTATAGGCCGGATGTATAGGGCATTCTTCCGCTGAAAGAAAGAGTGTCCCCAGCTGAAAACCCTCTGCTCCGAGCGCAATCGCCGCTTTTATCTGCCTGGGAGAGCCGATGCCGCCTGCGGCGATCATCGGAATCGACAGATTGTCCGCCACTAAGGGCCAGAGGACCATTGAAGTCTGCTCGCCGATGTGGCCGCCCGCTTCCTGTCCCTCGGCTATCACCGCGTCAGCGCCCTGACGCTCCATACGCTGGGCCAGCGAGAGAGAAGAGACTACCGGAATAACGATACTGCCCGCCTCTTTCCACATAGAAATGTATTTTCCCGGGCTTCCGGCACCCGTTGTCACCAGAGGAACGCCTTCTTCAGCCAGAACCCGGGCGATAGCGTCCGCCTCCGGATTCATCAGCATGAGATTGACACCGAAAGGACGGTCGGTCAGCTCGCGCACCCGCCTGATCGAGTCACGCACCATGTCTGCCGTCATTGAGCCCGAACCTATCTGACCCAGTGCTCCGGCCTCACTAACCGCAGCTGCGAACTCTGCCGTAGCAACCCAGGCCATTCCGCCCTGTAAAACCGGATATTTCAGATTAAAAGTCTCATCCAACCACATGTATTTCATGTCCTTTCATCAGAAGCGCCCCGCAGGACATACCGCCACCGAAACCAGCCAGGCAAATGGTCTTACTGCCATCGAGCTGCCCTGACCTGTATAGTTCTTCCATCAGAATGCCGATACTCGCTGATGAGGTGTTTCCGACACGGGCAATATTAGAAGGAAATCTCTCCCCGGTCAGCTTAAGATCACGCATGATAGCATCGTTGATCCGCTGGTTGGCCTGATGCAACAGGTAATAGTCCACCTCATCAGGTGCAAGGTCAGCCTTTTCCAGCACATCGCGAATGCAATCGGACATCTTGCTTACTGCAAAACGAAAAACTGCACGTCCGTCCATCCTGATCGGCTCATTAAGACCCACAGTCAGCATCTCGGTATCGCCCACAGTTTTGGCGGAAAAATAGTCGTCCTCGCCTTCATGCAGGGTCCAGAGGCTTGCTCCGGCGCCATCTCCAAAAAGAAAACAGCTGCCACGGTCCTGCATATCCGTCTTACGGGACAGCATTTCAGCACCTAGAACCAGTGCTGCAGTTCCTGCCGGCCTTACACGCAACAGGTTGCGGGCAATTTCCAATGCATAAACAAGGCCGCTGCATGCCGCATTAATATCGAAGGCAAGAATATCCGTATCCAGACCCAGCAGATCCTGCAACTGGGCTGAAATAGCCGGAACTACTTCATCCGGTGTCACGGTGGCGCAAATCACCACTTTGATCTTAGAACGATCAAAATCAGGCAATCTGCTCAGGCACTCTTCACTTGCCGCAAAGGCCAGATCTACAGTGCTTTCATCATCAACCCAGCGACGGGTGGAAATACCCGACCGTTCACGAATCCACTGGTCTGTGGTATCCAGGTAAGAGACAAAGTGCTCGTTATGAATCTCACGTTGTCCCAGCGCCTTACCACTGCTAATTAGCGATAATTTCATTAATCTTCCTCATTTCCGGGATCAGCAGTCAGATTTTTCTAAAAAAACTAAGCTTCCAGATCCGGGCGATGTCTTTTGATAGTCTCAACAATGTCGCTGACCGAATTCATACGCTCGATCTCATCGTCTTCGACTGTGATCTCGAAATGCTCTTCCAGACTCATTGCCAGTTCAACAGCATCCAGAGAGTCTGCATTCAGATCTTCAATCAGTCTGGCGCTCAGGGTAACTTCCTCTATATCTACAGCCAGAAGGTCCGCAACAATTTTTTGTACATCCGTAGTAATCATATTCATCCTCCAAAAATTAAATAAAAGATAGTTCATTAAAATTATTAATTAAATAAATTGAATAAATAATTTTAATTAATGCCAATTATGATTCTTGTATTTTGGAATGTCAAGTAATCTTCAATTTTGGGGGATATTGATCAGAAAGATAAGGATTTTTCCATCAGAAAACTGTGCAAAAGCGGTGCCAGGCACCTCAATCGTTAAGTTATACGAAGGCCGGTGCACTTACACCGCTCAGCGACAGAGCCAATCCAGGGTCAGTCCGTAAAGAGTCTTATCTTTCAGCAGCTTAACCACACGTTCCGGCATCAAGGCCTCAATCAGAGCGAATGAAAATTCTATAGCGGTTGTCGGCCCACGTGAAGTGATCAGCCGGCCATCGCTGACCACAAGATCCTCAGAATAGTATTCCGGATCAAACTCAGCCTTCATAGCAGGGTAAGACGTATGGCGCTTCCCGGCCAGCACTCCCGCTGCTTGCAAAACCAGGGGCGCGGCACAGATGGCAGCTATCCACTTGTCTTCAGCATCGAAGTCCCGAATCAATTCAAGCACACGCTCGTTCTTAAGCAGATTCCTGTAGCCCGGATCACCGCCGGGGACAACCAACATATCAAAGTCCCCCACCTGAACCTGATCTAGCCTGATATCGCAGACTACACTTATACCGGTAGCGGAGGCAACGCTCAAACTATTCTCTTCACAGGAGCACAGCTCCAGCTCTATAGCCGCCCGTCGCAAAAAATTTGCAGGAGTTAAAGCTTCAACTGCCTCGTAACCCTCTGCCAGTAAAATAAGAGCTCTCTTTCTCACAATCCTTCTCCTTTTTTATAAAAAAACCAAGCAAGAGTCTCACCAGTATAACCGCCGTCAAATCGAAGATCCATTACAAGACTGAACTAGTCCGGACGCAAACCTCCGGCCGCACAGGCCATACCAAGCACATCAATGCCGGCTTCCTGCAGGCAAAGTCCGGCCTCTGTCATTGTGGCACCGGAAGTTACAATGTCATCCAGCAAGAGTGCCCGGCGCCCGTAAAGAGCCGGAAGACCGTCTTCACCCACCTCGAAAATGCCCTGGACATTGGCTAACTTCTCCTCCCGTCCCCTCCGCTCACTTTGGCGGCCGCTGGCTTTCACCCGAAGTAAAGCATCCTCCAGCAGGGGAATCCCAACAAGGTCTGCCAGAGCTTCACCCAAAAGACCGGCCTGATTATAACCCCGTTGCCGCTCCCGCTTGTAATGCAGGGGCATGGGAATAATGACGTCACACGATAGCTTAAGGCGCTGATATGTTGCATGAAGATATGAAGCCAGAGCGGGGGCGAAATCGGTGCGACCGTGAAACTTCAGTTGCCTCAGGGCCAACAGCAACGGCTCCTCATAATAGAAACTGACTGCAAGCAGAAAGGGAGTATGGCCGGGATAAATCTCATCATTGAGGCGGAAAGGTAGGTCACTTTCACAGGCTCGGCAGACATAGCGCCTGGGACCGGCGTCATCCTCCGTAATAAGACTGTCGCAGAAAGAACAAACCTGAGGGTAAAAGAGCTGCTCAAGTTTTTCTGTTAAAAAACCCCACTGACTCCTTGCCATCAACGCCGCCAATTCTAGCTCAGTTTAAGGAAATAGCTGAGCAGACTGTGACGGCGATTGGCATCCTCCGTGCGGATCATGTTCCTTAAGGTTTGCCGCCTGGACAAGATAAAAAGCCTTTGACGGGCGCGCGTCACCGCAGTATACAGCAGGTTGCGATTTAAAAAGCGGGGAGGTGCCCCTTGCGGCAGCACCAGAATCACAACAGGATATTCAGACCCCTGTGTCTTATGAATGGTAGTTGCATAGGCCAAATCGAGATTATCGAGCTGGTCATAGGAGATGGATGCCAGATGTTCACCCTCAAAGAGAACGACAAGGCTCCTGCTCTCCAGATCAATCTCCTGGACGACACCGAGCTCCCCGTTCATCACGCCCTCACCACGCTCATTGGTGCGCACATCGTAGTAAGCCAGCTGGTAATCGTTCTGCAGCTGCATCACCTTATCGTTGACAGCAAAACGCTTGCCATAAGCAGCCACATGCGGAAAGTTCATACCCTGAACGACTTCCTGTAAGCTTTGGTTGAGGTTTTCGACGCCGGCTATACCCCGGCGAATCGGCGAAACCACCTGAGCCCCGTAGATACCGTCAATTCCATAATCCTCAGGCAATATACGTTCACAAAGCTGGAGAACACCTGTCAGCATGGCAGCCTCCGAATCACGTTCTATGAACAAAAAATCCGACTCCAGGCTTTGCTTAAGCTCCAGATTTTCACCCCGGATTATGTGGTGGGCGTTGCGAACAATCAGCCGATCTTTTTCCTGCCGGTAAATTTCCTCCAGGCGGGTCATCTGCAGGCTGTTGTCTGCCAGCAGGTCGCGCAGCACCTGTCCGGGTCCTATCGAAGGCAGTTGATCCGCATCACCGATCAGCAGGATTTGCGTTGAACTGTCCACTGACTTGAGCAATCTGTAAAATAGGAAGAGGTCGATCATGGAACATTCATCAATGATCAGGTAATCGGCATCGATTTTCTCATATTCCTTAATCGCCGGGATATAGTTGTCATCGAGCTGCAGGTCAAGTAAGCGATGGATGGTAGTAGCTTCCATCTGGCAGACTTCTTCCATGCGGCGGGCAGCACGTCCGGTCGGAGCTGCCAGCTTCACTTCCAGACCATCGGCAAGGAGTATCTGCGTCAAAAGTCGCACTGTGCTGGTTTTGCCGGTTCCGGGACCTCCGGTCAAAATTGAGAAAGGAGCGGCCAGCGCCATGCGCAAAGCCTTGATCTGATCCTTGCCGGGTGTGATACTCTCCTCGCTGTCAATTCTGAAACTGGTTTGGGCGGCAGCTTTCGAGATCACCCGGTCGCAATAAAGCGCATCCCCATAGCGGGGGTCAATTTCACATTGCGCCTCCGGCCGGCCGGCTAAAGCACGGACTGTCCGGGTAAAATCCTGCTCCAGCATAAAGACCGAGCACATAGCAACAGCAGCTTTTTCCGGATCTGCCTCTGCCGGCAGCTTGCTGCCGAATTCAAGCTCCAGCTTCAGAAGGTCCGGGTCATCCGGATCAAAGCGCAGAACCATCTCGTCTTCAACAAGCTTGTCCATGGCACCGTGCAACTTTACTTCGTCTACTTCCAGGCGCTGAGCTAAATTGCGCAAGAGAACTTGCTCTCTGAGAAAACTATGCCCGTCCTGAAAGAGGCTTTGCTGCAGGGTATAAAGCAGGGCACCGCGCAAGCGGACCGGGTGATCGCCCGACATTCCAAAGGCTGCAGCCAGTCGTTCAGCTGTCTCAAAGCCGATGCCGCGCACTCTTTGCGCCAGATAATAGGGGTTTTGACGAATAACAGCCTCAGCTGTATCTCCCAGCTCCTTATAAATAGTGCGGATACGGGCAGGGCCGATGCCATATGGCAGCAGGAGCAGTGACAGCTCCTGATAAGAACGTTCTTTCTGCAGGGCTTCCTGAAAGCTCTTAGCACGTTTTTTCCCGATACCGGATATTCTGGCCACGCGTGCCGGCTTCTCGCGCATGATTTCCAGTGTTTCACTGCCAAAGGCCTCAATTAGTTTTTCAGCCGTTTTTTCGCCAATACCCTTAATGGCGCCGGAGCTGAGGAAGGCATGAATCGCTGCTTCTGAACGCGGAGCCTGTTTGAGCACAGAGCTGGCTGTGAATTGCAAACCGTACTTGGGGTGATCGGACCACTCGCCCTTAACCTGCAGGGTCTCCCCCACATTAAGTGGTGGCATTTTTCCCGTTACGATCACCTCATCCTGGTCACTCAGCAGTTCGATGATCGTAAAAGCATTTGCTTCATTATGGAAAATGATGCGCTCGACAAGGCCTTCCAGCTGGCTGTCAGTATCAGCTGCGTCTTTGCCGAAATTGTCAGTCAGAAAACTTTCTTGTTCCACAAATTCACCTCGCCTCTTATTCTAGCCTCTGCAGACCGGATTTTGCGATACTCCTGCAGCAAATGCAAAACCGGCCGCAAGCCTGCTGGGCTGACTACGACCGGTTCATCTGAAATCATATTATTACATCATTTTGCACCGCATCATTCTGTGCATCGTTTTGTGCATTGTTTTGTGCCTGGCACCTTTTCATGCACAAGTTCTGATCTATTGGCAAGCTCTTTCTTTTATGCCCACTTTCTTGCCAAATCCAGCTGTTCCCAGGGAAGATCCAGATCCGGGCGGCCGAAGTGCCCGTAGTTTGACACCTGCTGGTAGATCGGACGCAACAAGTCAAAGCGTTCTATCAGCGCTGCCGGGCGCAGGTCTATATCCCTTCTTACCAGAGCTTCCATCTCGCCGTCGCCAAAAGTTCCGCTGCCAAAGCTGCTGATCGTCAAGGAGACCGGCTGCGCCACGCCGATTGCATAAGCCAGCTGCACCTCACATTGAGAACAAAAGCCGGCAGCTACCAGGTTCTTGGCGATATAGCGGGCTGCATAGGAAGCTGTGCGATCTACCTTAGTCGGATCCTTGCCGGAAAAGGCACCGCCGCCATGGTGACCAAAACCACCATAGGTGTCACAGATAATCTTGCGGCCGGTCAGACCGGTATCACCTTGCGGTCCTCCTACCACGAAACGGCCCGTCGGGTTAATCAGGACGCGGGTTTTATCAGTGAAGAGAGAGTTATCCAGTACAGGAACAATGACATGTTGCCTCACTTCTTCACGAACTTCTTCCAGATCATAGCGTTCATAATGCTGTGTCGAAACGACAATAGCATCGATATGGACAGGCTTATCTCCCTCATAACGGACCGTCACCTGAGTTTTTCCGTCAGGCAGGAGGCTCTCCGTGATTCCGGCCTTACGCACATCCGCCAGCCGCTTGCTCAGCCGGTGGGCCAGGGTGATGGGCAGAGGCATTAACTCCTCAGTATCGCTATTGGCATAGCCGAACATTATGCCCTGATCACCTGCTCCGGTTGTCACCTCCATCAGACCTTCTTTTGATTCCAGAGCCTGATCCACACCCAAAGCAATATCGGGAGACTGTTCGTCGATGGAAGTCAACACTGCACAGGAATCGGCATCAAAGCCGGTCCTGCTGTTGGCATAACCGATATCACGCACTGTATTGCGCACAATCTGGGGTATATCAGCATAAGCTGTTGTACTCAGCTCTCCCAAAACAATGACCATGCCGGTACTGGCAACCACCTCACAGGCTACCCGGGCATTCTTATCCCGTGCCAGCAAAGCGTCCAGAACCGCATCTGCAATCTGGTCGCAAACCTTGTCCGGATGTCCCTCGCTTACTGATTCCGAGCTGAACACCCACTCATCCTTGTTACAATAAAACATGATTCCTTCCTTTCAAAAAGAAAATTTTGCCAATTCTTGTTAAAAGCTATCATGATCAGTCAAAGGTTTACGTCAGCAGATAAAAAAAACCTCCATCGAGGAGGCGCGTAGCAACCTCATCTCTCAGAAGCTGTCCTTCAACAGCTCTGCTGGATTTGGCACCTCAGCATATGCTCGGTTGCCGGGCTTCACAGGGCCAGTCCCTCCGCCACTCTTCATAAGATCATATTATTTAATTGGCTGT
>JAAYEX010000077.1 GCA_012728535.1 Clostridiaceae bacterium
ATAGCGCGCTTTTTGCTTCTATGGGGTAAGATATAGCGGTATCAACTTGCCGGAGAGGAAGACCAGTGGAAAAAAGCAAAAGAGCACATCTGATGCTGGTTCTGACAGCCCTTTTATGGGGCATGTCTTTTGTTGCGCAGTCTGCCGGTATGGACCATGTCGGCCCTTTCACTTTCAATGCCTTGCGCTACAGCATAGGTGTCCTTGTTTTAATTCCTTTGATTATTTACCGCAAAGTCACCTTTGACCGCAAATTCTTTAAAGCGGCTCTGATCATCGGCCTCATTCTCTTTGCCTCCAGCTCCCTCCAGCAGGTCGCCCTACAAACAGCAAGCGCCGGCAAGGCAGGTTTCATAACCAGCCTGTATATTGTCTTTGTCCCGATCATCAGTCAGATTTTCGGGAAGAGAGTTGGACTCCGCTACTGGCTGGCTGTTGCTATTGCAGTAGCAGGCCTGTTTTTGATGACGGTTGGTGACAGTGGCGGTGTTTCTACGGCGGACATACTCCTGCTGATCGGCGCTATCGGCTATAGTTTTCATATCCTGACGATTTCAAAATATGCGGGAGAGTTTGACCCCATTGCCCTCAGTGCCTCGCAGTTTTTGATTGCTGCGGTCCTGTCCTTTATACCGTCGCTGATCTCCGAAAGCCTGAGTCCTGCAGTGGTCAGACCGGCTCTGACACCCATACTTTATGCCGGAGTTTTTTCTTGTGGGGTAGCATACACCTTGCAGATCGTGGCGCAAAGAGACAGCAAGCCTACGGTGGCCTCGATGATTATGAGCCTGGAGGCAGTTTTTGCTGCCATTGGCGGAGCGCTGATCTTAGGACAGATGCTCAGCGCGAGAGAATTGCAGGGCAGTATCCTAATGTTCGCTTCCACTTTTTATGTCCAGTATTTGGAAAATAAAGAAAAAAGCAGGCCCACTGCCGATGTGGAAAGCAGCGGGGAGAATGATTAAAGGTCTGCTTCGGCGTCTTTGCCGACCATCCACATGGCTATATCTTTCATCTTGACCTTGTCACGGCTGACCTCGCCCTTAATCTTTCCCTTATAGATAACACCTATGCGGTCGCTCAGGCTGAGGATCTCTTCAAGTTCCGTGGATATCAGCAGCACAGCACAGCCTTCATTCCTTGCGGCAACTATCTGCTTATGAATAAAGTCGATTGCACCGATATCAACCCCGCGGGTAGGATGCATGGCCAAAAGGAGCTTAGGTTTTTTTACCAGCTCCCGGGCGACAACGAGCTTCTGCTGGTTACCACCTGAAAGTGAAGATATTGGCGCCTCAACGCCGGAAGTTCTTATATCGTATTTTTCGACAATTTCTTCAGAGTATTTGTTAATCTTGTTCCAGTCCAGTAGCTTGTGACTGCGGAAGCGGGGGTCATCTATGTTATGAAGAACCAGATTCTCACTGACTTTCATACTCATGACAGTACCGATACGCTGCCTGTCTTCAGGGATATGTGCTACGTTGCATTCCAGGACATCCTTGGGCGAACACATCAGTTTCATTTCATTGCAGCCGATATTGATCTTGCCACTCTCACAGTCAGTCAATGAGCATATTCCCTTAATGAGTTCGGACTGCCCATTGCCGTCAACACCGGCGATCCCATAAATTTCTCCCGCACGTACTTCCAGGTTAAGATGGTCGACGGCTATGGAGCCGCCCATCGACTTTACAAGTAGATCCTCCACTTTCAGGACAACTTCACCAGTAGCATCAATGCTCCTGTGCAGCTGCATGTCTAACCATTTTCCGATCATCAGATAGGAAAGTTCCTGGGCTGAAGTTTCATTTGTCATTACGGTGTCGATGATTTTGCCGTTTCGCAACACAGTAATACGGCTGCTGATGTCCATTAACTCCTGAAGCTTGTGGGAAATGAAGATGATAGACTTGCCACTGTCCCTCAAGCGTTCAATAATGCTGAAGAGCTCGACTGTTTCATTGGGTGTGAGAACAGCGGTAGGTTCATCCAGTATCAGTATGTCTGAATCGTTATAGACAGCTTTAATGATTTCGACACGTTGTTGCTGACCAACAGTTAGGTTGCGGACAAGGGCGTTGGGGTCGACATCCAGGGCAAATTTTTCGGAAAGCTCCAGAATACGCTTTCTGACCTGCTTGGCTTTCGGCAGGAGACCTTTGTCTGCATTACTCAACATTAAAAGGACGTTTTCCAAGACGCTGATTGTCGGCACCAGCATAAAATGCTGGTGTACCATGCCGATCCCATGAGAAATCGCATCACTCGGCGAGTTAATCTTTATCTCCCGGCCATCGATCAGAATTTCGCCGGAATCCGCCTCGAGGAGCCCATACAGCACATTCATTAAAGTGCTCTTTCCTGCCCCGTTTTCACCGAGGAGGCCATGAACCTCACCAGCATTTACCATTAGAGACAAATTATCGACAGCTACCAGGTCACCAAATGTTTTGGTAATGCCCTTTAGCTCTAATTTGGCCCGATCTTGTTTCTCCATTTACTACCCCTGAAGTATTGTTATCCAAGATAAGACGTACAGGCACTTGCTGTGCCTGTACGTCAATGTCAGCTTTGATCTTAGTCTTGCGGCAGTTTTGCTACTTCGTCAGCAACAACTATATCACCTGCCAAAATTCCATCAATTATTTCATCCATCCGTGCAAAGACTTCTTCCGGAATCACTTCGCGGGCTTTTTCAGTGTAGTCAGCCATATAGACAGCGCCTTCAGCGATACCATTCATGTATGGACGCGGCTGCAGTTCACCTTTTGCAAACGCCACGGCTGTGTTATATACTGCTGTGCTCCAGCCTGCCATAGCACTTGTAAGTACGGTATCAGGATCAACTGAAGTCCAGTCAGCAGAGTTGGCGATTAAGTACTTGCCGGCTTCAGCTGCTGCTGAGACAACACCGGGGGTTCCGACTCCGGCTGAAGAATGAAGTATGTCACAGCCACTATCAAGCAAGGCAACACCTGCCTCTTTAGTCTGCGCATTGTCAGCGGTTGCACTGGTCCAGATGTTTATGACTTCTACGTCCGGATTGATATAGGCGGCACCTGCACGGATGCCGTCATTTATCATCACCAGAGGGGGCAGTTCGGCACCTGAAACGTTACCGATCTTGTTTGTTTCAGTTAATTGAGCTGCCAGAATACCAACCAGGAAGCCGACATCGTAGCTGCTCAGGTTCCAACCCGAGATGTTCTTCTCGTTGGTGGCAAAAGCGCTGCTGATGGCAAACCAGGTGTCAGGGTAATCATCGGCCACCAACATTGCGGTTTCCAGGAACTGTGCACCCTGGGCAAAGATTATGTCAAAGCCGTCTGCTGCGTAAGTTCTGAAAACATTCTCATAATCAGCGGCAGCAACTGACTCTGCAAAGCTGATTTCGTAGCCTAATTCTTTCTCTATGCGTACCAGGCCATCATAGGCAGGACCGCTGAAGCCTATATCGCTGATAGGTCCGGGCAGGATCATGGCAGCTTTCAGGCCTTCTCCGATCAGGCCCGGTTCTTCAGGTTCCGTTGGATCGGGTTCTGTTGGTCCGGGTTCCGTTGCTGCGGGTTCAGTTACCGGGGCTTCTGTTTTGGATTCTGTTGTGTCAGGTTTACTGGTGTCGGTGCCTGGTGATGGATCATTGCAGGCAACCAGAGTAGTGACGACAAGCATCAGCGCCAGAATGATCGCAATTGTTCTCTTTGTTATTGTCCTTTTCATATGAGAGTTCAACCTCCTTTTATCTGCAATACATCGACAATATGTCTATGTATAGTCTAACGATTCTTGAAATATGGTTTCCCAAGGCTGGAAGGAGACTTGGGACTACGGGCAAATAATACAAGTGCTATGACTGTCATCAAATAAGGTATCATCTGTGCAAACTGATGCGGGAGTGCAGTGCCGGCAGCTTGCAGACGATACTGTAAAGCATCTCCTACGCCAAACAAGGCAACGACTGCCAGGGTGCCGCCGGGATAATACTGGCCGACTGTGACAGCGGTCAGTGCAATATAGCCACGGCCATTAGTCATATTCTCTGCAAAGATACCGGAGACGCCGAGAGTAAAGAAAGCCCCGCCGGCGCCGATGAGCAGGCTGCCTATAAAACCTGCCAGATAACGGGTACCCCGGACACTGATCCCCATAGATTCAACGGCTCGGGGGTTTTCTCCTACTGAGCGGATTTTGAGGCCGGGGTTTGTGCGCTTAAGGAAAAAACTCACTATCGGAACCATAAGAAAAGCAAAATATGCAGGCAGTGAAAAGCCTCCGATCATAGCTTTAAAGGAAGGAAGAATGGGATCCAGTTCCATGATGGCGGAGAATGTCTGTCTATATAGCAAGGTAGTAATGCCCGCAGCGAGGGTATTGAAGACGAGGCCTACTATTATTTGGTTTAGGTGAAAAGCTTGAATGAGCCATATGAAAAATATTCCGATGATGCCGCTGATTAAGATACCGGCCAGCATTCCGATCCAGGCACTGCCGGTGTAAAAGGCGACAATGGCAGTGACGAAGCAGGCGATGAGCATCTTTCCCTCGGACGCAAGGTTCATAATGCCCGATGTCTGTATTATCAGGACGCCGAGTGCCACATATAGGATGGGGACTGTCTGGCGTATTACTGAAATAATGAAGCTAAGTATAAAACTCATCAGTTTGAACTCCTTTTTCCAGTAATATCGATCTCCTTCTTCTTTCTCCAGATTGGCAGACGGTTAAAAACCTTCATTAGCACTAAGATAATGACCAGAGACTGTACTACGCTGGTAAGAGTGCTGGAGACATTCGTTCTCATTTGGATCATCAGGCCGCCATTGCGTAAGCCGCCAAAAAGTATGGAGGTTAGTGCCATACCGGCCGGATTTGAATTTGCCAGAAGGGCAGCGGATATTCCGTCAAAACCATAACCTGAGGAAAAATTATCGAACAACCGGTATTGAATACCGAGGATTTCAAGTGCTCCGCCTAAGCCGGCAAAGCCTCCGCCGATCATCATGGCCACGAAAATATTTTTGCGGACATTGTATCCGGCATACTCTGCAGCCAGCCTGTTTTGCCCGATCACCCGCATCCTGTATCCCCTGGAAGTATATTTGTAATAAAACCAGTAAATTATCAGGCAGACGAAAGCTACAATAACACCGGCATGAAGTCGGGTGCCCTCCAACAGTCTGGGCAGCTTTGCACTATCTGCAATACGGTATGAATAGGGGTAAGTCTGCGACATATCCTTCATGGGAGCATGAACGAGGTAGCTTACCAGGAGAGCAGCAATATAATTCATCATCAGAGAAATAATGATTTCGTTGGCGCCGAACTTAGCTTTAAAGAAGCCGACGATGCCACCCCAGACCATACCACCCAGAAAACCTGCAAGCAGGGCCACTATCATATGCAGGGGCCCCGGCAGGAAAGTCCAGTATATGCCGACGGCCGTACTGCAGGCAGCTCCGATGTACAGTTGACCTTCAGCTCCGATGTTGATAAGACCGCATTCAGCAACAAAGGCATAGCTAAGCCCGGTCAGCAATAATATTCCGGATTTGATGAGAGTCTCGCTAATGTTGTTCTTACCGACAAAAGCTCCATTTACCAGAACCTTATAGGTGTTCAGGGCGCTTTCGCCGGTCAGCTCAATAATTACTCCGCCAATAAAAAGCGCAAGGGCAAATGACAGAAAGATTGAGACAAGCATTTGAGACGTTGAATATAGTTTACTTTTAATTATAGGAGCCACCAAACCCTTCTAGAATCAAGACAACTTTTTCAGGAAAGAATTTATAACTAATTATACAAATATTTGAGAAATAATCAAAAGCAATTGTAAAAAAACATAGTGATCCTTGGGAAAGACTTGACTGATCATTTTGCAAAAGTTTCGGCCCTGTTCAGGAGACTTTCCTTCTCATTGGCAAGACTATCACAGAGTACTGCATCGTAAAGCTTATTCAGGGCAGAACCGATAGCTTCGCCTTCAAAGCCGAGTTTAATCAGATCTTCTCCATCAATATCCAGAGACTTAAGACCGTGCAAATTGGCCAGGTCAAGTTCCCGGTCAATTTTGCTGAGTTTTTCGGAATCCTCCTGAGACTGGCCATGCAGGTTTTTCAGCAGCAGGAGATCATCTAAGCTCCGGCCAATAGTAGCCAGTTCCCGGCGGAC
>JAAYEX010000078.1 GCA_012728535.1 Clostridiaceae bacterium
CTTCAATGCGGCAACTGGCGATCACATCCCAAAGGGCTATGCCATGCCGCAAAAGGAAGGCGTGCCTGCCTTCCACTGTTTTAGGAATTTCTTCGGAAAAAATAGAGGCCAGAAGGGGCCAGAATCGGTTCTGCGGATGACCATAATAAAAACCGACTTCGCGTGACTTCACTGAGGGGAAGCTGCCCAGGATCAGGATGCGCGAATTTTCATCATAAACCGGCGCGATGGGGTGCGAAATTGCCTTCAGCTTAGTCATCTATCCTCACTTCATCAGCGACCTGACCAGGTCAGGCCCCGGGCCGGTCCGCAATTTATCTGCGGCTTGGGGGTCATTGACCCAGGGACGGATCATCTGAGCAGGGACTATCAGGGGCTGGCGGTGATGGATTTCCGCCATGGCGGAATCTGCTGCGGTCGTCAGGATCACGAAGCGAAGCTCTCTGCCGACAAAGGTATAAATCCCGGCAAGAAAAAGCATCTGCGTCTCAGGGGCATTGAAGCGAAACTTATCCACAGCCTTGCCCCTCTCGTCATGGCTCCACTCGATAAAGCCCGTGGTCGGGATGACACAGCGGCGGTCAGCAAAGGCCTCGCGGAAAGTCGGCTTTTCAGCAACTGTTTCCTGGCGGGCATTAATCAAAAGCTGACTGCCTTTAAAACCCGGGAAGCCCCAAATCATGGGCAGGGCTATCAGCTGCGAGTCGCCGGCCGGCTCGACCAGCGGCTGAGTTGCAGTTTCCGGCTTTGGCTGAGAGTCAGGCTTTGGCCTGAAGGGGTCTGCCTCTGCAGTCAGAAGAATCGGCACCTCATTGCCGGGGAAAATCTCACCCGTCTTCATCTGACCAGCCCGCTCAGGCCCGAAGCGCTGGTCAATATAGGCCTGAATCAGCTGTACTTGCAAGAGGTCAGATGCATCATCAAATAAATATCTGCCGCACATGCCGGCTCCCTTCAGACACCACCTGCATAGAATCGTGCCTGCATCAAATCGTGCCTGGCACCAGTTTTGTGGGCACCAGTTTTGTGGGCACCGTGAATCAAATCGTACCTGGCACCAAATTATGCAGGGTGCTTGGAATGTTTAGCTTCTGGATGGGCAGCCGGAGTATGTTTTGTCCAGCTTTTCCAGTTTTTGATAGACTTCTTCAAATGACTCGCAGACATCGCAGGGAACTTCATAGTTATTGGTAACCTTGCGCAGCTGGGCGAATTCTTCTTTCAATTCAGGGCATTCCTCGCCGGCGGCGTCAGTTATTTCGACAAGTTTATTAAAAATGTCACGCACTTCATGAAACTCGGGATGAGCCGGCCCGTGAATACGATCCACAATCGGAATATACGGAGCGAGTTCGTCTAATGTTACTTTTACTGTGTTTGCCATAAAAATCCTCCTGGGCTGCCATAAGCCGCAGCCTTTTAATTTTGTTATCCATATCTTAACAGGAGAAGAAAGATCAGACCTTGATCCTGGTCAATTTTGTTACGCTATTTCTCAATTTTACATTTTAATTACATCAGGTCAGCATGACATCGTTAACACAAAGTCATTATTTGCCCTGATCCAGCAAAGCGCCCATAGTATCGGCAGGATAGCGGCTTTCCAATTTACTGAAAAATACGGAAAGTGCGGTTCCGACCAGCAAAGCCCCAAAGGCCATCCGCAGTAACTGCCAGAAGGCCAGTCCCAGGGACGCGAGCGCCGGCCCCGTGAAAGACGGTGCAATCAGGCTGGGAATCATGGCGGCGGATGAACCGACGACCAGGCCGAAGATAATATGGTACATAATCTCGTGGTAGCGGGTCAGCAGCCAGTTGACAAGTTTTGCCGTCAGGAGAACGCAGGCGATCAGGCCGATGAAGAGTGGAATGATGACTCCGAAGTCGAAATCTTTTATGCCGGCAGCCATCCGATCATAGAGTCCGAAGTACATGAGGAAATTGGATGTCGCCAGGCCGGGAACAACAAAACCGAGACCGACAAAGGCGCCACTGATGATCCAGATAAGGGTGTTGGGCATGATTTGCGTCAGTTCCTCCTGGCCCAGCATCATGAATGCAAAGAGCACAAGCGCCGAGATAAGAAAGGCTGTCCAGCCTTTACCCCCGCGCCCCTGCGAGCCGGCAGTCCGCCAAAGCGAGGGCAGGGTGCCGACGACAAAGCCGATAAAGAGGCTGATAAAGACAGCAACATAGCTGCTGGCGAAAGCTTCGGTGACAAAGGCACTGAAAACCACCAGACCGATGACACCGCCGATGCCGATCGGGATGAAAAAACCCAGCTGCTTGAAAAACCTGTCGCGCAGGTGGCTGAGGAAATAGATGAGCCGGTCATAGATGCCGAAGATAACCATCAGGACACCGCCGCTGAGGCCGGGCATGATGGCCCCGATACCGATCAGGACGC
>JAAYEX010000079.1 GCA_012728535.1 Clostridiaceae bacterium
ATCATGGCTTGCACGTTGTGTGGAGGCACATTGTCAGCATGAATCAGAACAGCCAGCCTCACATCATTCGTTGCGTTGTTAGATATTGTCATATATATAAAAATCCATTCAAAAACAAAAACAGATATATTTAGGTCTTTAACACTACAAGTTTAGCATATTGGCCACAAATGATGCAGTCCTGCAAAATCCGGTATTATCCGCTTTGCTGTAGTAACGCTTAAGCCTGGCTTTCATCCACTATGGTATTATGTGGGTCATAAGAAAACTCTGCATTTAACCAAAATGCAAGGGAGGGGAGTCATGCAGAAGAAGCCACATCTATTGATAATGGCAGCCGGTATGGCGTCACGTTATGGTGGAGTAAAACAACTGGAGCGTGTGGGACCATCCGGAGAAATAATAATGGATTATTCCATCCATGCTGCTGTTGACGCTGGTTTTGAAGACTTGGTTATCGTGATTAAACGGGAAATGGAAGCTGATTTTGAAGAAGTCATCGGAAAACGTTTGCGTTCGCACATAAATTTGCAATATGCTTTTCAAGAATTGGAGGATCTTCCACCCGGATACTCTGTACCTGCTAACCGTATCAAACCCTGGGGAACGGGACATGCTGTTTTGGCTGCGCGGGATTTGCTTGATGCTCCCTTGACTGTTATCAATGCAGACGATTACTATGGCAAAACTGCTTTCCGCCTTATGTACAATTTCCTGACTGAAAATGAAGGTGCGGACGAAAAGCAAAAGCATGCGCTTTGCACCTGGAAGCTACGAAACACTCTTTCTTCACATGGCACGGTATCTCGAGGTATCTGTGACTTAGATGATCAGGATCGACTTATCGGCATCCGCGAACTTAAGAAAATTGCGCCATCAAACAGTGATGCAACTTACACGCTGGATGACGGAAAGAGCTGGCATACCTTGTCAGGGGATACTGATGTATCGATGAATTTTTTCGGCTTATCACGCGGATTTATGCAGCGCTTATCGGAAAAGTTTGCAGTATTTTTAGATGAGTCTGTAACAGATCAGCCGTTAAGTTCTGAATATCTACTTCCGGAAATATTGGGCCAGGAATTAGCTAGTGGCAATTGTGAGATACATACGATGAGAAGTTCTGAACGTTGGTTCGGAGTTACCTACCAGGAAGACAAAGCCTTTGTAGAAGCTTCTCTTCGTGATTTAGCGGACAAAGGTGTGTTTCCGACACCACTTTGGATATAAAATTGTAAGGGAATACTTAATAAATGAATTCACAAGAACAGTTAATTGATTTACTCGCACAACACATCAGTCTTAGCAAAGAAGAAATTTCTGATCTAATGGAAATTCCACCCAGAGCTGAATTGGGAGATTATGCTTTTCCCTGCTTTTCTTTGTCAAAATCAATGAGAAAAGCTCCTCAGATTATTGCAGCTGAGCTTAAAGAAAAAATCGGCTTGCAAACGGATCTCTCAGATTTCATTGAACGCATAGAAGTTGCAGGAGCTTACCTCAACTTCTTTATTGATAGATCTTACCGGTCTGTAAATGTGATTCGCCGTTCTTTGGCTGAAGGAAATACACCGGGAGCTTCTGATAAATATAAGGGTAAAAATATCATCGTTGAATACTCGTCGCCCAACATTGCCAAGCCCTTCCACGTAGGGCACGCCTTTACCACTTTTTTAGGCGAAGCTATCGCCAATCTTTTTGATTATCAGGGAGCTAATGTCTTTCGTTTTAATCATTTAGGAGACTATGGAACGCAGTTCGGCAAATTGATAGTTGCCTGGAAATTGTGGGGCAATACAGAAGCTTTGGCTAAAAATGCAATCGAAGAGCTGACCCGAGTCTACGTGAAGTTTCATCAGGAAGCTGAATGCAGACCTGAGCTGGAAGATGAAGCCAGAGAAGCATTCAGGCGTTTGGAAAACAGGGAAGATGATGAGCTGAGCTTATGGCAGCAATTTCGCAACGTAAGTCTGGATGAGTTTAATCAGATTTACAGCAGACTCAAAATTAACTTTGACAATACAAACGGGGAGAGTTTTTACTCGGATATGATTCCGGAAGTTGTCAACCGGCTGGAAGAAAAGAATTTGTTGATTGAAAGTGAAGGTGCACGTGTTGTCGATCTGGAAGAATACGGGCTCAAACCTTGTCTCATACTCAAATCGGACGGATCAACAATCTATGCATCGCGAGATCTGGCTGCAATGCTATATCGGGCGAGAGAATACAACTATGACCTTAATATATATGTAGTTGGCCTGCCGCAGAAAAACCATTTTGAACAAGTCTTTGCAGTTGCTAAAAAAGCCGATTTCCCCAAGGCGGACAAGAATGTCCACGTTGCCTTCGGTACTGTGAAAATGGCTGATGGAAGTTTTTCTACCAGAAGCGGTAATGTAATTCTTTTAGACGATTTGCTGGAAACCAGTGTTGAGAAAACTGCTGCTATTATTCGAAGCAATAATGCTCAAATGCCTGAAGGCGAGCTAAGTGACAGCGCCGAGAAGATCGGCCTTGGAGCAGTTCGCTATGCTTTTCTGCGAAACGGCAGAGAACGGGACATCATATTTTCCTGGGAAGAGATGCTGGATTTCGAGGGCGATACAGCACCTTATCTGATGTACACAGTTGCCAGATGCAAAGCTCTTGACCGCAGGGCAGGAGCAGATATTATGGCTGAGTTGCAAACAATAAGTGATGATGCATTAAAGCTACTAATCGAAGATGAGGAGCAGGATGTTTTAAAAAATATTGAGCTCTTTCCTGTGTCTCTGGAACGGGCAACAGCTTCGTATGAACCTTCCATGATGATGCGTCAG
>JAAYEX010000080.1 GCA_012728535.1 Clostridiaceae bacterium
CGGCAAGGTGCTGAACTCCGGACTGGTAGAGGTTCCCATGGGAACAACTATCGACGAGATTGTTTTTGATATCGGCGGCGGTTTGCCCGACGGTCACACCGCCAAAGCTGTGCAGACCGGCGGACCTTCCGGCGGCTGTATCCCGGCAGAACTCTTTGACACCAGGGTTGACTTCGGCTCCCTGGCTGAAATCGGTTCTATCATGGGTTCAGGCGGCATGGTCGTTATGGACGAAACTGACTGCATGGTGGATATCGCCCGTTTCTTCCTTGAATTCACCGTTGATGAATCCTGCGGCAAATGCACACCTTGCCGCGAAGGGACAAAGCGCATGCTGGAGATGATCGAGCGCATCACGGAAGGCAAGGCCGAGCATGAAGATCTGGACAGAATAACTTCCCTGGCCGACACTATCTCTTCCACCAGCCTCTGCGGATTGGGCCAGACGGCTTCGACGCCTGTTGTTTCGACCATGCACTATTTCTTTGATGAATACCAGGCGCATGTTGTTGACAAAAAATGTCCGGCCCTGCACTGCAAGGAGTTGATTACCTTCTTCATTGAGGATAGCTGCATCGGCTGCCTCAGATGTAAGCGCGAATGCCCGGTCAACTGCATCAGCGGTGAGGTGAAAGAGTTACACGTCATTGATCAGACTGCCTGCATCAAATGTGGAAACTGTTATGACGTCTGCCCGGTCAGCGCGATTACAAAAAGCTAGTTAGGAGTAGAGTAAATATGACTAATAAGGTAATGTCCGCTGAAATGCGCGAAGCCATTAAAGATAGCATTAAAAAAGAACAGAGGAGCCACGATTTTTATGCTGATGCCGCCACTAAAGTTAAAAGTAAAGATTTAGTGGAGCTCTTTAGCGAGCTGGCGGAAGAGGAACTCGGTCACAGAAGCTTTCTGGAAAGAGTTCTGGAGGAAGAAAGTTTTTCTCATCCGATCAGAGCTCAAAAAACCGATTTCCACCTGGCCGAGGAAGTCATTGACGAAAAACCGGACCTGACTACCGATATGCCTTTTGATGCTGCTATTGCCCTCGCCATCAAACGCGAGGAAGAAGCCATGACCCTCTACCAGGAGCTGGCTGATAAAATCACCGGTAATAAAGAAATGTATGACATGTTTATCAATCTACGAAATATGGAACAGGCGCACAAAACCAGATTGGAATCAATCTATATGAATGTTGCGTATTCGGAAGTTTGGTAAGGAGGCTTATTAGATGATAAAAATAACTATCGATGGCCGCCCGCTGGCACTGGAGAAACCGATTAATCTTCTGGAAGCAGCCAAGCTGGTCGATATAGAAATCCCCCACCTCTGTTACAACGAATGCTTGTCGATCTTTGCCGGCTGCAGACTCTGCATAGTAGAGATCGAAGGCAGAAACAAGATCGAGACCTCCTGTTCGGTCCTGGCACGTGACGGAATGGTGGTACATACGAACACTGAGCGTCTGCGCGCTTTGCGCCGTGATCTGCTGGATCTTCTGATCAGCAATCACC
>JAAYEX010000081.1 GCA_012728535.1 Clostridiaceae bacterium
CGTGTCGGTGGTGGTATCTATACCAAAGCTGCTGACGTCGGCGCTGACCTGGTAGGCAAGCTGGAAGCAGGTATCCCTGAAGATGACCCGCGTAACCCTGCAGTTATTGCAGACAACGTTGGTGATAATGTCGGCGACGTCGCCGGTATGGGCAGTGACCTCTTCGAGTCTTATGTCGGAGCTATCGTATCGGCAGTTACTCTGGCTGTTACCCTGCCTGTTGAGCTGATCGGTAACCGGATAGCAGCTATCTCATATCCACTCTTGCTGAGCGGAGCCGGAGCCCTTTTCTCTCTCATTGGTATTATTGTCGTAACCAGGCTGAAAATGAAAAATCCTGCAAAACTTCTTAATACCGGTACTTATGTCAGCAGCTTGTTAACCATGCTGGCTGCCTTGGGACTGAGCTACTGGCTCTTTGGTACCTACCAGCACTTTATCGCTGTTACCTCCGGTCTGATTGCCGGTGTTCTCATCGGTACAACAACTGAATATTTTACTTCTGCTGACTACAGACCGGTAAAAAATCTGGCTAAGGCTTGCCGTACCGGAGCTGCTACTAACGTAATTGACGGTTTTGCCCTGGGTATGGGTTCATCCTTTATACCGATTTTACTCATTGCTGCATCCACCTTCGCCTCCTTCAGATTAGTTGGACTTTATGGAGTTGCTCTGGCTGCAGTGGGCATGCTGTCCACAGTCGGAATGACGATTTCAGTCGACGCTTATGGGCCCATCGCAGATAATGCCGGCGGCATAGCCCAGATGGCTGACCTGCCGCATGAAGTCCGCGAAGTAACCGACAAGCTTGACAGTGTCGGCAATACAACTGCTGCCATCGGCAAAGGTTTCGCCATCGGTTCTGCAGCTCTGACAGCTCTCTCCCTGTTTGTCTCCTATGCACAAGTATCTAAGCTGGCAGTTATAGATCTACTGGATCCGACCGCTATCATCGGTTTATTTATCGGCGGCGCCTTTCCTTTCCTTTTCTCCGCCTTAACTATGAACTCGGTGGGCAAAGCCGCCTTCCAGATGATAGAAGAAGTTAGGCGGCAGTTCAGAAATGAGCCGGGTATCATAGCCGGAACGGAACTGCCTGATTATAACCGTTGTATTGAGATCAGCACTAATGCCTCTCTCCGCGAAATGATTCTGCCGGGCTTGCTGGCGGTTTTGGGACCGGTCCTGATAGGCTTGACTTTAGGTCCTGTTGCCTTAGGCGGCATGCTGGCCGGAGCACTCGTAACCGGTGTAGTTCTCGCGATCACTTTGTCCAACTCGGGCGGTGCCTGGGACAATGCCAAAAAGTATATTGAAGAAGGCCATGAAGGAGGTCCGGGCAGTGATGCACATCGTGCTGCTGTTGTGGGTGACACGGTTGGCGATCCCTTCAAAGATACTTCCGGTCCTTCAATCAATATCCTCATTAAGTTGATGACCATAGTGGCCATGGTGTTTGCGCCATTCTTCTAATCAGGTTATCCTTAATCAGAGAGGTATATTTTGGGATTATTCACTGAGAAACTAAAAGAAATGGGTGCATCGGTCTTACCGATCACCTTTTTCGTTATTTTATTACATTTTACATTAACCCCCATTCCTGCCGATGATTTTTGGCGCTTTA
>JAAYEX010000082.1 GCA_012728535.1 Clostridiaceae bacterium
AATGAAGTGCTCGCAACTTTCGTGGCGGAGGTTTTCCGGTACATTCTGATCAAATTGCAGGAGGAAGATTGCACTGTCATCCGTCTGTGTTGAGAGGAAGTAGGCTCTGTATTCTTTCTTCAGTCGATTTGTCAGATACAAAAGGTCTGTGTCCAGCTTCTGAACTGCAGTGGGGTTTTCTTTTCGTTTTGCCTGTGCCTGGTCTTGCCCCACCAACAAAACTATAATTTGACTTAATCGTGTCTGGTCAAAAAGATAGAGTTTTGAGCTTTCTATCGCTTTCTCCTGGTCTGCCGGATCAGAGCTGAGCAGCAGTTCGAGGAAACTTGTCTGGTGTATATTCTCTCGCTCAACCAGGGTCGCCCTGTTCAAAATATCAAGGGCAATTAAGGATGTAATCGATTCAATGACAAAAAGGCTTTGCGGACGCAATGAATTTTTTGTATCCCAGATCAAAATACTGCCGTAATGAGTATTGTCAAAATAAATCGGAATCGAATAACGTTTGAGTCCGTTCTCATTAACTGAAATCTCCTGATAGCGATTTCTCTGAGCATGATTCTCTCGGTTGGATAAAATCTGGGTTAGAAGGTTGTGATAATCTTCTTTGACCAGAATTTTACTTTCTTCGTCAGGACAATGACTGTAGGAATCGCGGAAAATATCATCATGAATGATTACCGGAGACTCTGTTGCCAGATAAATCTGTTCGGCAATATCCTGCATTCCGCCGCGTTTGAGCATGATCTCGCGTACAGTTTTATTAAAATCATTTATGCGGAACAAAAGGTCCCTTTGCTCTCCGATGATGTGGTTGAAAATTTCCTTGATAAGGTCGCCATAGGGAACTTCCTGAGGAATTCTGATGATGGGGAAACCCAGTTCATCAGCCAGCTTAAGTGCACTTTCGGGTACCGTTTCGATATAGCGCTGAGTCTTGATGCCAAGACCGCAAACGTTTTTTGCGCATAATTCCGGAATCAGACGGTCCAGTAATGAAATGTCATCTCTGAACACATAAGCGGTACTAAGAAGAAACTCTCCGGATCGTACCCATTCGAGAACATCCGGCACTTCCATTACGTTTACTGAAACGATGCTGTTATCGAGACCATTTTCACCGGCAAGAATCTCTGCACCTTTAAGCAGGTCTATTTGAAGAACATCACGAAGAGGTATCGTTATTTTCTTCTTTTCCGTCATCATCGCCTCACTAACTTACTGGAATCTTTCATAAAGTCGCCAGGATTTATTCCGTATTTTCTAGCTACATAATCTATTATATACGATATCACTTTGTTAATGATTAATAAAATTGTATCAAATATTAAATTTCTTTTGTGAATAGTTGTGAGAGTGCAAAAAGGCTTCTATGATATAATAAGAAAGTTCATAACTGCTCTGCACTGATTGGCTGTTTATCTGTGCATTTGAGCAAGGGTACTTATCAAAAATAATATTTTTTGCTGACAAAGGAGGTTTTCGTGTTAAGTAAATTTGATTATGCAAAACCGCTTGTATTGGAAGAAGCCTTAAATGTATTGTCTAAAAACGAAGGAGACACCTACATTCTGGCAGGTGGCACAGATCTATTGATCGCCTTGCGCCACAATCTTATCGATGCCAAGCACATCATCGACATCAAGTCCATCCCTGAGTTGGACGTTTTCGAATTCGTTGAAGGTAAAGGCCTCTTGATCGGGGCTAATGTTGTTTGCAACGCCTTGATCGAGTCCGAGATTGTCAAAGAGAAATACACGGCTTTGCATGACGCTGCTGCTGTATTAGCCACCTACCCACTCAGAAACAGAGCCACCTTAGTTGGCAATATCTGTAACGGGTCTCCGGGCGCAGACTTGCCGCCCAGCCTGCTGATTTATGATGCAGAGGTTAAGATTGCCAGCGCTGAAGGCGAGAGAACTGTACCGCTAA
Source organism: Clostridiaceae bacterium (assembly GCA_012728535.1). Taxonomy (GTDB): domain Bacteria; phylum Bacillota; class Clostridia; order Saccharofermentanales; family DTU023; genus DTU032. The sequence goes on from JAAYEX010000082.1 coordinate 1,933, forward strand.
AAGAGTTCTTTACCGGCGTGAAAAAGACACAGCTTGCTGCTAATGAAATGGTTGTCTCGGTTTTCCTACCTGATCCGGGCAGCGCTGAAGATAGGAGCTGTTATTATCGTCAGACCCGCCTGAAGGGTCACGACTTATCATCTGTTGGTGTGGCCTGCCGCATTAATGGTGACGGTAAGGCGGCCATCGGCATCAATGCTGTTGCCATTACACCCCTTCGCCTGACCGCTTTGGAAGATGAACTTAATGCAAAAGGTATCACGGAGGAGTCCATCGACTGGGCAGCCGAAGAAATTCAAAATCACATCAAGCCCATCTCCGACGTTCGTGCCTCAAAAGAATATCGACTGCACATGGCAGGCGTTTTATTAAAACGAGGTCTAACACATCTGATGGAGAAGGAGGCATAATAACATGACGAAAGTAGATGAAAAAGATCTGTGCGCCATGGAACAAGCGCATATAAACTCGAAAGAAAGACTGGTCACTCTTACCTGCACGGTTAATAATGAAGCAGTTTCAGAGGACATCGATCCTACAATGCTTCTTCTTCACTTCCTGCGTGACAAACTGAAGCTGTTCGGAACGAAGGAAGCCTGCGGTGAAGGTGAATGTGGAGCATGCACCATTGTAATGAACGGTGAAGCTGTCAACTCCTGCCTGGTTCTGGCTATTGAAGCACAGGGCGCTGTAATCACAACCGTAGAAGGTTTGTCCAAGGGCGGCGAACTCAGTATCCTCCAACAGGAATTTATCAACGGCGACGCACTGCAATGCGGCTTCTGCACACCCGGCTTTTTAATGTCTGCGCGTGCTTTGCTCGACAGAGTACCTGATCCGACAGATGAGGAAATCATCGAAGGCATGTCAGGTAACCTGTGTCGCTGCACCGGTTATCGCCAGATTTTCGAAGCAGTCAAAAGAGCTGCTAAGCGAGAGAGAGAGGAGTTGAGCCGTTCATGACATATAAAGAAGAATTATACAGCTGCACTTATCAGTCATGCGAAGATTACAAGTCAAAATATAAACACATAGGTAAACCTTATGAGCGTAAGGAAGCCATGGAAAAAGTTACCGGGCATGCCCGCTACGCTTTTGACATGGAAGTTCCCGGTATGCTTTATGCTAAAGTCCTGCACTCACCACATGCCAGGGCAAAGATAGTCAGTATCGACACCAGCAAGGCTAAAGCGCTTCCGGGCGTTAAAGCAGTCCTGACAGGTGATGATTCCGACTTGCTCGTGGGTCTCTACATGGAGGACAAATGGGTACTGGCTAAAGGTGAAACCCGTTATCAGGGTGAAGCTGTAGCAGCAGTCGCTGCCACAAGCGAAGCACTCGCCGAACAGGCATTGGCTCTCATTGATGTAGAGTACGAAGTCCTGGAACCTGTAGTGGGACTGGACAAGGCACTCGAAGCAAATATTCTTGTTCACGAGAATATTGCGGAAATAAATCACGTTAAAGGTGTTTTCTTCCCCCAGCCCAACAGCAATATTGCCAGCCTTAACAGAAGCAGAAAAGGAGATTTGGATAAGGGTTTTGCAGAGGCAAACCACATTCTTGAAAGTGAATTCTCCCTGCCTGCAGTAGCCCACGTACCGATTGAGACACATGTCGCGATCGCACAATATGATCCTTTCACCGGCCGTATCAAGATAATATCTTCTGCCCAGTCTCCTTTTGCACTGAGGCAAATGCTGGCTTCAACACTTAAGATAAAAGAATCAGATATTGAAGTTCAGGTACCCTATGTTGGCGGCGCTTTCGGCGGTAAGGCCGGTATCCATCTGGAACCCCTGCTTTGCCTCCTTTCCCGCGAAGCAAACGGTGCACCGGTTAAGCTCAAGCTTACCCGTGAACAGGAATTCAACTACACAGCTACACGTGCAGCCATGAGAGGCAAGATCAGAACCGGCGTTAAAGAAGACGGCACAATGGTCGCAGCTGACATCGTTTATGACTGGGACAGCGGTGCATACGCCGACTATGGCGTCAACGTCGGCAAGACAGCCGTATATGGCGGGCTTGGACCGTATGATGTTGATAATGCTTCGATCGTCTCCAATACGATCTACACCAACAAGGTATACAGCACGGCCTATAGGGGATTCGGTCACCTCGAAACCTTATGGACAGTTGAGCGTCAGATCGATATCCTTTCACAGAAACTCGGCATTGATCCTTATGAATTCAGGATGAAAAACTTGCTCAGGGTCGGAGATCTCACCATGACCGGTGAACTGATGACAGCAAGCACCGGCAGCCCTGTTGACTGCCTCCAGGCCGCTGTTAAGGAAATCGGCTGGAAGGGCCGCAAGAGTGAAGCCGAGCGTGCAGCTGAGTGGAAGACCGGCAAGGTGCGCGGAACAGGCTTTGCAATGGTTCAAAAAGCACCGGCTATGCCTCCTAACGCAGCATCATCAATCATCATGCAGATGCAGGGTGACGGACATGTCAAGGTTATGGTCGGCGGCATTGACTATGGCCAGGGCCTGATGACCGCAGTATCTCAGATCACTGCTCAGGAGCTCGATCTGCCGATGGACATGATCGAAGTTGTCAGGGGTGTAAACACTGAAACTAACCCTTATGACTGGAATACAGTTGCCTCCAAGTACGCCTTCATGGGTGGTAATGCCACTATAAAGGCTGCCCGCAACATGGTTGACCAGATGAAGGACATTGCCGGACAGATACTACGTCTCACCAAAGAATCACTGGATCACGGGGATGGTTATATTTTCTACAAACATGACCCCACCGTCCGTGTAGCTTACAAAGATATGGCTTACGGCTACGCCTATCCCAATGGCAACGGCATCGGCGGACCCCTGATTTCTCACGGCTATTTCACCGCTGAGAGACTGACTAACCTGGATCCGGAAACCGGACAGGGAACACCTGCGCTGGCCTGGACTTTTGGTTGCCACGCTGTTGATATCGAAGTAGACGTACACTCAGGAGAGATCACCGTTCTGAAAGTTGCCTCAGCCTTTGACTGTGGTCAGGTTCTTAACGAAAGAATGGTCTACAGCCAAGTTATGGGTGGTGTTGTCCAGGGCATCGGCTCAGCCATTCTGGAAGGCTACAAGTTCAGTGATGATAACGTTCTTCTTAATCCATCATTTACGGATAACAAAATCCCGACAATGAAGGATATGCCGCTTGAAGTTGTACCGATCTATATCGAAAACCCGCAGCTTGATGGCCCATATGGCGCCAGAGGTGTTGCGGAGCATACGATGATCTCCATTCCTTCAGCTATCGGCAACGCGCTTTACGATGCTACAGGAATTAACTTCTACCGTCTGCCGCTTACTCCTGAGAATGTTGCTCTCGGTATTAAGAGTGGAGAAAAAGATATTTATTAATTACTTTTCAAGGATGGCCTGTCGAGGCGTATCTTCTTGATTAGACTAAAAAACCGCGGCTGACTTGTCGGCCGCGGTTTTCTTTTGTTTAAATTATGAAAAACTTTAGACGGACAGAACAGGGCGCAGTCTGCGCTCCAGGGTTAAGGCAAGAACAATTTTAAGGACATCTCCCGGTAGGAAAATCAACATTCCGGAAAACAAGATACTTTGAAGTGACATCACCTGGCCCGAAACGTAGCGAAGAATGAGAGCCATGTAAGGCAAACCGATAAGATAGGTCAAAAGCGAAACCGCTGCGACATTTATCATTTTTTGCAAACTACTGTCCCCCCTGCGTTTGGTCAGATAGGCAAGTAAGACAGCAGCGGGAATGAAGGCAAGAACAAAGCCGAATGAAGGCGACAGGACTGCAGATGCGCCGGCAAAAATGAGCTTCAACATAAGATGCAGAAGGGTCGCATATAAGGCAGCATAAGGCTTCAGCAACAATCCGCTCAGCAGGACAAACATGGTTTGCAAGGTGAATGGGACCGGTCCCAGAGGAATACGGATCAAGCCACCGACAAAAATCAAGCCACCCAGCAAGGCTGCCAGGACCAGAGCATGCGTTCTCCCATTAATTCTCAAACTAATACTCCTTAATCCTCACTTCTCCGGATGAGAGTTCTACCGCCTGGCCATCTTCGTAATAGATGAGACCGCCATCGTCCGATATATCCTCAGGAATTATCGTTTTACCTGAATCCAACGTGACTTCACGACCGAGAATAAAACAGCGGTCTCGATATTCATTGAGGTAGGAGCGAGAAGGCAAGAGTCCGATCATCTCTGCAATTTCATTGCTGATTTCAGCGACAAGTCTGTTGGGGTTAATGCTGCCTTTTCCATCAGTGACACTGCCGGCTTTATCTCTGATCTCCTCCGGGAAACCCTCTTTGGGTGGTGTGAGATTAATGCCGATGCCGACTACAAGAGAGAGTGTCTGTCCTGACTCCAGATTTGTTACAGCCTCTGTCAAAATGCCACAGATTTTCTTATCCCTGTAGAAAAGGTCATTCACCCACTTGATTCCGACTTCTATCCCGAAAGTCCTTTCCAACACCCGGGCGACAGCAACTGCCGCCATTGTCGTCAGGGTAACCGGGCTTTCTTTTTTCTCCCAGGGAAAAGCAAGCGAAAAGTAAAGCCCGCTGCCTGCCGGCGAGTGGAAGCTACGGCCATGTCTGCCACGTCCCGCAGTTTGCCTGGCTGCACTTATCAGATAGGTCTTGCCGTCTCCAAGCTTTTGCTTGGCCAAGGTGTTGGTCGATTCCAGCTCATCATAAACAAGGACTTCCGTGCCTTCCCATTCGGACGATAGCATGCTCTCGATCCCGAACTGTGACAGTTTTTGTGTCTCCGCCGTTAACTCATAGCCAAGATTCTTCACTCCGGAAATCGAATAAGCTTCCCTTCTCAGGGTATCTACCGCCTTCCACACCGCAGAACGGCTTAGGTCGAGTCGGTCAGAAATCTCTTCACCGGAAAGACTGCCACCCGCTTCCCGCAGCATTTTTAAAACTTTAGTAGCTGGGCTGTATTCCATATTCATACCTCCAAATTATGAAAGCTAAAGCAGCTATTGTCAACCTGTTTTTCAATTAGGTAGACAACTGAAGAACCTTCGTTTATTTGGCTTCAAAGATATTTTTGTTGTATCCTGAACGTAATAGATAAAGAGGCAATTATGACATTTAATCAGCTCAATATATTTTGTCAGATAGTAGAGTTCGGCAGCGTCACCCGCGCGAGCAAACATCTCGGCATTCCACAGCCTGCAGCGTCTCGCGTTATCCGCTCACTGGAAAAGGAGTTCGGTCTTCCCCTCTTCGACACCGTCGGCAGAGGGATGGTGGTCAATGACAATGGCCGGCTGCTCTACGACTATGCCAAACAGATCCTCCAGCTTGATACTAAGCTCGCTTCCGAGATGCAGGCAAAAAAGCAGGAACACGATACTACTGTTTCAATTATTGTTGAAGCCGCCTCTTACCTCTTCCCCCACATCTGTACGGCTTTTAACTCCCGTTACGAAGATGCCAGCTTTAAGGCCCTCCATAGGGAACCGTCGGGAAGCAATGAAACCGGGAATTATCCACTTAAGCTTTACTCTTCACGTGAAATGCCGGCAGGTAAAAATACCGTTGTTCTGGCCGATGAGGAAATCCGGCTGGCAGTGCCCCGCGCAGGTCAGTTTGGCAGCAGGAAGGAAATCGAACTGAGTGAGGTTCGCAATATGGGTTTCGTCAGCTTGTTCAAAACCAGCGGTTTGAGGCAGATTACCGACTATTTCTGCCAGCAGGCGGGCTTTGAACCGAAGGTCATCTTCGAAACCGACAATTCTACGGCAGTCACCCGCTACGTCAACTCCGGACACGGTATCGCTTTTATACCGGAATTAACCTGGCCCAAAGACGACAGCGATGAGAATGTGCATCTGCTGTCGATCTCTGAGCCTAAGTGTCGCAGGTTTATTATTCTGAGTTCAGCCGAAAAGCAGCAGCTGAGCCGCTATGAAGTGTTGTTCTCTGAATTCCTTCAGGAATACTTTTACAAGCTACAGAATAAATCATAGGGCAGGAGCAGATATCGGCGGTTTTCTGAACCGTGATAGTTGCTCAAATGAGTAAGCAATTTCAATCAACACGCCTTCGCTAAAGGGTCTTCCTGCAATCTCCAGTCCGACCGGTACACCGATCGGTGCCTGTTCTGAAGGCGCAAAGCCTGCAGGTACAGCTATTGAAGGAAAGCCCGTAGCTGAGCAAAGAACACCGTTTCGCTGCTGCTGACCTTCACCGATCTTACATACAAGCTGTTGCTGGTGTGGGTAGACCAGTGCATCTAGTTCGTGATCGGCCATGATCTTCATGATCCTGGTCCGCATGGCAGCCTGACGGATCAGCTTTTGATTATATTCCGCAGTGCCGACATCAAGCTTAAGAGCCTTTTTCAGATTCTCCTCTATTCCCGGATGAAACTTTCCGCTTGCCAGTATCTCTTCCACTGAGTGAACCGGAGCATCCGGTCTTAGTCCTGACAGATAGGCATTTAAATGAGTTTTTAAATCGTCAAAATGGACGCTGACTTCCCGGATCATCCGGTCGGAATCAATCTCATCGTCTAGTTCAACCAGAGTTGCTCCTCCTGCTTCAAAAACAAGCAAAGCTTCTTCCATTACCTTGTTTACTGACTCGTTGATCGCTTCCTTGCCAAAAAAGCTTCTCAGAACACCCAAACGTTTGCCCTTAAGACCGTCTTCTTTCAAATATGGAAGGTAGCTCTCGGGCTGTCTGCCAATGCTCCAGGCTGTTTCTTCGTCATCCGGATCGTATCCGGCGATAACATCCAAAGTACGAACACAGTCTTCGACTGTACGACAGATAGGTCCTGCCGTGTCCTGAGTCAGGCTGTAGGGCACAATTCCTGCCCGGCTGACCAGGCCGACTGTAGGTCTGAGACCGACTGCACTGCAGGCCGATGCAGGGCTCCTGATTGAGTTTATCGTATCGGTTCCGATGCCGATGATGCCGATATTCGCTGCTATTGCGGCACCGGTTCCACCGGAAGAGCCTCCGGGCGTTCTGGTCGGATCGTAGGGGTTGACTGATTGTCCCAGCATCGAGCTGATAGTCTCTCCCCAAATTGCAAATTCATGCAGGTTGGTTTTTGCCAAAATAATGGCCCCTGCCTGACGTAGTTTTTTTGTGATAAAAGCGTCTTCATCAGGAATGAAAGCTTCCAGTGATTTAGATCCGGCAGTAGTGGGCATGTCATGAGTCTCAACGTTATCCTTTAACATGACCGGTATGCCGTGTAGCGGACCGCAAAATTCACCTGTTTCTCTGAAAACCCGGTCCAGTTCAGCCGCTTCCGCCATGGCCTGAGGGTTTGTCATGATAATGGCGTTAATAGCAGGACCTTTATCCTCATAGGCGGCAATGCGGTCCAGGTAAGCTGTTATCAGTTCTTCAGCGGTCACATTTCCTGCTCTCATAGCAGCATGAACACGGGCAATAGTTGTTTCCATCAAATCAAAATTATTCATGATAATCCTCCTGTATCTATCATAAAATAAAAATGGGAGGGAAATCGTATGAAATCCCTCCCATCTGATAAACTTTTCGGTTTTAGCCGAAGAAATTCAATAGTAATCCGGCTGCTACTGCAGAACCGATTACACCGGCAACGTTCGGTCCCATGGCGTGCATGAGGAGGAAGTTGGAAGGATTGTATTTCTGCCCTTCTTTTTGTACAACGCGTGCTGCCATCGGAACTGCAGATACGCCCGCAGCGCCGATCAAAGGATTGACTTTGCCCTTGGTCAGGACATACATAAGCTTGCCCAAGAGGACACCGCTGGCAGTTCCGATTGAGAAAGCTACCAGACCGAGAATAAGGATCTGAAGCGTTTGAGGCTTGAGGAAATTCTCAGCCGTTGCTGTCGCCCCTACCGTTGTTCCCAGGAAAAGAGATACAGCATACATCAGACCGTTCTCTATGGCATTGACCAATAGAGGTACTTGTTCGGATTCTTTCAGAAGATTGCCGAACATCAGCATGCCGATCAGGGCTGCAGCTGAAGGCAGGAGAAGTATGGTGAAAATTGTAACCACGACCGGGAACAGAATTTTTTCCGTCTTGCTGACTTCACGGAGCTGTTCCATCTTGGTCTCGCGCTCTTTCTTTGTAGTGAGCAACTTCATTATAGGTGGTTGTATAAAGGGCACCAGCGCCATGTATGAATAGGCCGCAATCGCAATCGCTCCCAGAAGTCCCGGCGAAAGCTTACCTGTCAAATATAAGGCAGTCGGTCCGTCAGCTCCGCCGATAATACCTATGGAAGCTGCTTCCTTAGGGGTGAAGCCCATAGCCAGGGCCCCAAGAAAGGTTATGAATATTCCAATCTGAGCCGCCGCGCCCAGGAGCAGGCTCTTGGGATTGGCAATCAGCGGACCGAAATCTGTTGAGGCGCCTATGCACAGGAAGATTAAGGGTGGATAGATGCCAAGTGCCGTACCCTGATAGAGATAGTAGAGCAGGCCACCCGGTTCTGTGCCCAACGGGCCTGACATAAGGCCGCCTAGAGGCAAGTTAACCAGGAGCATACCGAAAGCTATCGGCAGCAGCAGGTATGGTTCAAAGCCTTTCTTTATCCCCATATAAATCAGGATACAAGCTATCGTTACCATAATCAGCTTGCCGGGCAACATAATTCCGAAAAGCGGTGTGTCGAGCGAAAAGAGTTCGGGAAAACCGGTACTCTTTAAAAAATCAACAATCATATCTAGCATAGTGGTCTCCTACTGCAAG
>JAAYEX010000011.1 GCA_012728535.1 Clostridiaceae bacterium
AAGCAGAAAGAAACATGCGATTCTAGCCGGTAACAAGCTTTTTCTGCGTGATTCACAGTTTTTTCTTAGTTTACACATCATCTGCTTTATTTTATCATGTTCCACGGTAGATTTGACACTATACGGAAATGAAGCTGAGTCATGCAATCAGTATAATGACAGATAGAATGATAGTATTCGATTTGCCGGCGGGAAGGGATCCATGCGGAATCTGAAGTCTACAGCAGTTAATATTCTAAGAATAATCGGCAAAATTGCGAAGGCGATTTTGATCACTATTCTTGTGCTCATCCTTTTGGCTGTCCTCACAATCTTTTCAGTAGACCGCTGGGTTGCCTGGCGAGGCGGAAGAGCAATTGTGAAAGTTGATGAAGCTAAGCCGCCCTATGATGCCATCATCGTTTTGGGAGCCCAGGTTCTCGACAACTATTATCCCAGTGTTATGTTGCGTGACCGACTTGATGGCGCAGTAGAACTTTATCGGGCAGGGATGTCCGACCGCATTCTTGTCACCGGTGATCACAGGGAGGACAATTACAATGAAGTAGGTGTTATGGGGCGCTATTTACAGGAACAAGGTATTCCTGATGAAGCGATTTTCATGGATCATTATGGTCTTGATACTTACGATTCAATCTACCGTTCGCACCATGTGTTTGAGATTGAAAAAGCAATCGTTGTCACGCAGACTTTCCACCTCCAGCGCGCCCTGTACATTGCACACGCGCTTGATCTTGATTACCAGGGTTATGCGACTGACACCCGCGACTATCACTCGAGCGTCTACGCTTTCCTACGTGAGTACGGAGCCAGATTAAAAGCGGTTTATGAAGTTATTAGTGGTGCACCTCCTACCAGAATGGACCCGTCCATGCCTATTAGCGGCGATGGGAGAGACAGCTGGCAAGCATGGGGTGAGCCCTGGTCCGGCTAAGAACTTTATGTTGAAAAACTATTACAAAGAGTTAAAAATATCCACTATGTGCTAAGATTGCCTTATGCTTCAATTGCCATAGAGCAAAGATATATTGATTCTCGAACTTTTTTTAAGGAGATAGAAATAAATGAAAAGAAAGCTTTTATTGCTCATTTTGTCCCTGACTTTACTGCTAAGTGTCTTTAGCGCCTGTGCCAAAGATCCGGCAGATTATCTGGGCACTGAAACAAAGAAACCGGAAATTACTGAGGGGCCGAAAGGCACCGATCCCGACGCAACAGAGCCCGGAGCCAGTGAGATCACGGTGGATCCGACAGGGACCGGCCAGGAGACTACAACAACCACTACAACTGAGAATCGGATTGAAAATCCGGAGGATGTAGAGGGAGAGCCCAGCTTTAATCAGGGCATCATGATCATGAATGACCGTATCATGGAACTTTTCGGATTGAATGAAACCGGTATAGCAAACTACTCAGCCAGAATTAACAGGCTCCGCGACAATCTGCCTGCTTCGGTAACCTTGTACAGCATGATTGTTCCTACATCCAGTGAGTTTTACACTCCTGCAGACTATCATACAGGCAGCCACTCCCAGCGCACCGCCATTCAGATGATTTATGACGGATTAAAGGACGGGGTTGTGCCGATCAATGTCTATGATGAAATCCTTCAGCACTATAATGAATATGTGTACTTCAAGACGGATCATCACTGGACCGGTCTTGGCGGTTACTATGGATATGTCGCTTTTTGTAATGATTCCGGTCAGGAAGCATTGCCTCTGAGCGAGTATGAAGAGTACGATCTCGGTATATTTTACGGATACTTATACTCCTATGGTGAAGGAAAAGCAGCGGTGAAAGCTGACAATGTAACCGTCTATCGCCCAAAAGATTATGACGCAACTGCCTGGGTTTATCCGGAATCCGTCAAGTCAGGCGGCTATCAGATGCACCTGCTGGCCACCAGCTGGAATCCGGAAAGTAATGAGAAATATATGGCTTTCTCCGGCGGAGATGCTCCCTTGATGCAAATAAGTAGTAGTGTTAAGAATGGCAAGAAGATTCTTGTAATCAAAGATTCTTACGCCAAAGCTTTCCTCCCGCATCTGGCCAACAATTACGAGTACGTCTACGAGATCGACCCACGCCACTTCCAGGGCAGCGTTCCCCAGTTTGTAGCCTCTGAGGGTATACAGGAAGTGCTGGTCACCAACTATTCTCTGGCTACTGCAAATCCCACCTGGACAGCCGGCTATGACATCATAATTCAGCCCTAAGAACAATCAGCTTAAAAAAGCCCCACGGCGGTGGGGCTTTTTTTATTCTTGCAATAAATTTATATTTACTTAATAAACACGGAATAATTACGACAGTGGAAGCTTTGATTAAAGAATAAGCCGGCAGCTAATTAGCCGTTGCAGCGGATTCCCAAATCAGTTCTTGATTGCAATAGACACAACGCCTCAGAGTATAAACCGGAACATAACTGACAAGTTTTTTACAATTTGGGCAAAGATACGCGTCCGACTTAGTCTCCTGGACGGTATTTTTGCGTAAGGCCCCATATTTCATGCGGCGCCTGGTTGTAGTGGTTTTTATCAGATTCATCAATCTAAGCCTCCTTACACATTATACCATAAGCTATTTAGAGGCTCAGATTGTGTGCCTTAGCGGTTCCGGTGCCTGCTTTTTAGTTCGGAGCTTTCCCTGCTCAGCTATCTTAAATAGCCTTTGGATCTGACAGATTCTACAGGCCAAAGGAAAAAGCCTGCCCCTTTGCTAGGTGGCAGGCTTTAGAAAGACTGTTTCAACAGGCTCTCATCTGCGGATGGCAATACACTCGATCTCAACTTTGCCGTTTTTTGGCAGCGTCTTTACTGCGAAAGCTGCTCGTGCAGGGTAAGGACTGGGGAAATAATCGCCGTAGAGCTCGTTGACCAAAGCGAAGTCGCCCATATCCGCCAGCAAGACAGTTACTTTAACAACATCAGCTGCAGACGAACCTGCCGCAGCCAGAATTGCGTCGAGATTTTTCAGTGCCAGCTTGGTCTGGTCTTCAATCGAGTCAGGCATTTCACCGCTGACGGGGTCAATTCCCAACTGACCGGACACAAAAACGAAATTGTCGGCTGTTACTGCCTGAGAGTATGGCCCGATAGCCGCCGGAGCAGCATCTGTTGTAATAATGTCACGTTTCATACGTGCGCCTCCTTAATAAATACATCTGATGGTTTTAGTTTAACACAGCAATATCAGGAACTTTAATCCATATGTCCCCGGGCTTAAGCTTAAATCTTAAAGAGAGCTTCACGGACTATTTCGCCGACTGTCGGGTGGGGGAAGATAATCCTTTTCATCTCGTCCAGGGTCATTTCTTCTTCAATCATAACTCCACAGGCCAGGATAATCTCTGAAGCATATTGGCACATCATGTGCACCCCGGCCAGAGTGTTATTCTCTGCATCGAGAACAAGCCTGCAGATTCCGTTGCCACGTTCAGTTTCTGCGACATAACGCCCAGAAAAAGCCATCGGTAATTCAACGACCTCAACTTCACGCCCCAGAGTCACCATCTCCTGTTCAGTTTTACCAACCCAGGCGACTTCAGGGTCGGTGTATATTACTGAGGGAATAGCTGCCGTGGTCATGCGATCTTCAATGTTCAAAATATTATTGACAGCGACTTCCCCTTCGCGGTAGGCAACGTGTGCCAGCATGGCGCCACCTACAACATCACCGACGGCATAAACGCCGGGAACCGATGTTTCGCACTTATCATTGACGATAATGGCCCCTCGTTCTACTGCAACACCAAGTTTTTCCAGTCCGAAACCTTCAATTACAGGCCTGCGCCCGGTGGAAAGCAAAATCTTATCAGCTGTGACGGTATGTGTCTCACCATCTTTTTCAAAAGTGACATCACCGCCGGATACAGACATGACTTTGGCATTAAGGTGGAATCTCATACCCTGCTTTTCGTAGACTTCCTGCAAACGCTTACCTATTTCAGGATCGACATTGCCGGCGATATGATCCAGCATTTCGACAACGTCTACTTCGCTGCCTATCGTATGATAATAGCAGGCCATTTCCAGACCGATGACACCGCCGCCGATGACCACAAGTCTTTCAGGTATTTCTTCCAGATCAAGAATCTCGCGGTTTGTAAGCACGGTAGAACCCAGGTGCTCTCTGACTCCCTCAATAGGGGGTAGCATGGCTTCAGATCCTGTGGCGATAATCAGGTGTTTGCCGGTGTAGGATTTACCGTCAGCGACCACGGAAAAAGAGTCAGCAGCAGCTGATTCAATTTGAGCCGGGGCGTAAACAAGCTCTACATCATGACTCTTCATTGTCTGCCCTATGCCTGCGACCAGCTTTCTGACAACTTTCTTTTTGCGCTTGACTACCTTTGACTGGTCAAAAGAGACATTCTCAGATGTCACGCCGAAGGCGCTGCTATCTTTGGCATGGCTGTAAAGTTTGGAAGAGTTTAATAGTGCTTTTGAAGGGATGCAGCCTTCATTCAGGCAGACACCGCCGAGAGAATTTTTTTCGAATAAAACGACTTTAAGACCAGCCTGTCCGGCCCGTTCAGCTGCGATGTAGCCGCCGGGGCCTCCACCGATTATCAATACGTCATACATTTGTTCATACTCCTTTACGCTAGTTAACGCCTCTGCATTAATGCAGAGGCGTTAGTGAATTTTCTTATCTTATATTCTAGCGTATTAGAGAGAATGTATCACGATTAACGATCTTCGCGATAATAATTCAAGCCCGTACCGGCGGGAATATTGTGTTCCTTGCTTTGTCTCATACTGGTGAAAATCAGAACCAGTATAGTAACAAAATATGGCAGTGAAATATAAATTTGTGTCGGCAGGCCCTTGATCGGGTAGTACATGTACATAACGTCAAGTCCGCCGAAGATGATTGCACAATAGATAGCGCGCAAGGGGCTCCAGGTGGCGAAGATTACCAGGGCAATTGCCAGCCAGCCATAACCTGACACACAGTCAGTGGCCCAAATACCGTTCTGACCGACCATAGCCATGTACATACCGGCCAAGCCGCCAAGGCCGCCGCCAATCAGCGTCGCTCCATAGCGATAACGTGTTACGTTGATACCTGCGGTGTCCGCTGTAGCGGGATCTTCACCGACAGAACGCAACATAAGGCCTTTTCTGGTCCTATTCAAAAACCAACCCAGAATGAGTGCGAAAACAACCGCCAGATAGACCATCCAGTTGTAACTGAACAAGAGTGGCCCGATGACAGGAATTTCTGTCAGTTTAGCAAATGGGGTATAAGTGAAAATACCGGTCGTCTGTTTGGATACTGCTACGTAACCGCCGGCCTGATTGCCCATATGCTCACCAAAGTACTTGGCAAAACCTGTACCGAAAATAGTAAGAGTAAGACCGGTAACGTTTTGGTTTGCACGCAAGGTAATTGTCAGGATGGAATATATCAAAGAGCCCAGCAGACCCATGATGAATGCGATCACGAAACAGGCAATGGCTGCAAGAGCACCTCCGCCAAAAGCTTGTTCAAAATACCAGGCCGCACCCAGACCGCCGATAGCTCCCATATACATGATGCCTTCGACACCAAGGTTCAGGTTGCCCGATTTTTGAGTAAGTATCTCACCACTGGTTGCCAGCAAAAGTGGCGTTCCGGAACGGACAGCAGCGTTTAACAGATTAATTAGAGTTGTCATGACCTATGCCTCCTCCTCTGTCTTTGAGTGGCCACGGAAAACCAGCTTGTACTCGATAAAGAAATCCGTTGCCAGCATGAAGAAAAGAATCAGACCGGTAAGCAGGTCTGCTGCAGATGCAGGTATGCGCATGGTTGATTGAATTGCCAGAGAGCCTCTTTGCAAGACTGCGATAAACATTGCAACAATAATCATGGCAAAAGGATTCAGCTTGGCCAGCCAGGCAACCGTAATTGCGGTAAAGCCTACTCCGCCTGAAGTGCTTTGCGTTAAAGTTCCATCAGCGCCTGCAACCTGCATATAACCGACAAAACCACAAAGAGCACCTGACAGAGCAATGGTACGGACTTGAATCTTAGCAGTATTCATTCCTGCGTAACGGGCAGTGTTTATGGAGTCACCGACGACGGAGATCTCATATCCCTGCTTAGTTTTATGCATGTACAGATAGACCAGTACTGCCAGAAGTAAAGCGAAAACCCAACCGATATGAATACCGAAGACACTCGGTAAGGCTGCTCTGTCACTGATATCTTTAACAATCGGAAAATTGGATCCCTGGGGCTTCCAGGCTTTTTGATGCTGTAAAAATGTCAGGAAATTGATTGCGATATAGTTGAGCATCAGAGTGAACAGGGTTTCGTTGGTGCCCCATTTTGCCTTAAAGAAGCCCGGAATAGCTGCAAAAATTCCTCCGCCCGCTATTGCCGCGACAGCCATCAGAATCAGCAGGGGGGTGCCGGAAAGCCCGGTGTAAATGACCATAGAGGTAGCAGCGATTCCACCCATAAGGATCTGGCCTTCACCGCCTATGTTCCAGAACTTCATTCTGAATGCCAGACCGACTGCGAGACCGGTTACCAGAAGGGGTATCCAGATAACGATTGTCTGTTTAAAAGTGGTCGCAGTGCCGAAAGCACCGGTCAGGATTGTCTTGTAGGCCAGCAGAGGGCTCTTGCCTATGGCGAGGAACAATAAAGCTCCGGTAAGCAAGGCGAGAATCAGACAAACAGCAATGACGAGAGCCTTGTAGGCTAGTGTAGAACCCTCACGTTTGGTGATTCGTACCAAAGGTTCTTTTAAGTGAATATCACAAGCAGGCCCAACTTCTCTTTCTGCTGCACCGGAGCCGACCTGATCAGGTGAATAAAAGTTCTTCTTTATATCTTTCATGCTGATATCTCTCCCTTCGCAGTACCCAACATCATCAGACCGACTTCATTCTTATCTGTTTCCCGCGGGTCGACAATGCCGGTGACCTTTCCGTTATTCATTACTAAGAGACGGTCGGAAATCTGCATCAGGACATCGAGGTCTTCCCCGATATAGATGACTGCGACACCTTTCAATTTTTGCTCATTGAGAAGGTCATAGATTGTATGGGATGAGTTGATATCAAGTCCTCTGACCGGATAGGCAGTAATCAGCAGGCGAGGTTGGGAGTGGATTTCACGACCTACCAGAACTTTTTGTACGTTACCGCCGGAGAGACGTCTCACCGGGGTATGGACGTTCGGCGTTACGATCGAGAGATCTTTTACCATTTGCTCTGATACTTTTTTAGGAGTAACCCGATCAACTAAAGGACCCTTTGAATTTTTGTAGCTTTTCAACATGACGTTATCGACCATGTCGAGAGAGGGAGCAAGACCCATGCCGAACCGGTCTTCCGGTACAAAAGCCATCGATACTCCACAATTAGCAATATCTTTCGGCCTCTTACCAACCAGCTCTTCTTTAACGGGCACGCCTGTGGCCATGCATTCATACATTATGGAACCACTCTCTACCGGATAGAGACCGGCAATTGCTTCACATAATTCACGTTGGCCACTGCCTGAAATACCGGCGATACCCAAAATCTCACCGGCGCAAGCTGTGAAACTCACATTATCCAAAGATTTACGCTGCCCATCAGCTGTGAGAGTAGTCAGGTTCTCAATCCTGAGAATTTCCTTTTTGTCCTCTTCTGGGAAATACGGCCTGTCAATATCAAGAGTGACAGAGCGTCCGACCATCATGTCCGTTAACGACTGCACGGTTGCGTCTTTAGTGTCCAGGGTATCAATGTACTCTCCACGACGCAAAACAGTAACCCGGTCAGAGACATCAAGTACTTCCTGCAGTTTGTGTGTAATAAGGATAATTGACTTACCGTCGTCACGCATGGTCCGCATGATTTCAAACAGCATTTCCGTTTCTTGTGGGGTCAGCACAGCAGAAGGTTCATCCAGTATCAGGATTTCGGCTCCACGATATAAAGCTTTGATAATCTCTACGGTTTGTTTCTCTGATACCGACATGTCATAGACTTTCTTGTCAGGATCGAGTTCAAAGCCATAGCGGTTAATGATTTTCTTTACACCCTCAGAAAGTTTGCTGCGGTTTATTGTCACACTGCCATCTAGGCCCAATACAATATTTTCTGCTGCTGTAAAGACATCAATTAATTTGAAATGTTGGTGCACCATTCCTATATTTAGCTTAAAGGAATCATTGGGGTCGCAGATAGCTACCATCTGCCCGTTAACTGTAATTGTTCCTTCGTCAGGGAAATAAATACCTGCCAATGCATTCATGAGAGTTGTTTTGCCACTGCCATTTTCTCCCAGGAGAGAAAGGATCTCCCCCTTGCGCAAGTCCAAATGGACGTCTTTAAGTGCCTGGACTTTGCCGAAAGATTTGTAGATGTGACGCATTTCAACGACATGTTCGACAGGTTTCTCTTGGCTTGTCAAATTCATATCCTCCTCGTAAAACTGACTGGAATTTCAAAAAAAAACTCGCCGGATACTTATCTTAACTTCGGCGAGTTCTTCTAGGGCGCGTCTGATGACGCGCCCTGGTTACTTCAGAGATTAACTAAAGCAAATTTAAGATTGCTTAATTATTCCGTTACCGTGATACCTTCGAGGATATGCTCCCAGGAAGGTGCAGAAGCGGGCTCAATAAAGACTTCACCATCTTCAACAACAATCTCGCCGTCACTATTGTACAGAGGGCCTGAGAATACTTCCCAGCCACCGACGATGCGTGCGCGGGCTACTTCGATTGCTTCAGCGGTGCCCGGAGCAATAATGCTCTCGTTCAGCGGGGAAATATCAACGGCGCCATCGGCCAAGCCCTGGCTCCAGTCAACAGGAATCTCTTCCCCTGCGACTAATTTTTCAACTGCGAACTTGAGGTAGATTGACCAATCCCAAACAGCAGATGTCAGAGAAGCGTCAGGAGCAGCGTCACGCATGTCAGCATTGTAACCAACATGGAATACGCCGTTTTGCTGTGCGGTTGTTGCGCAAGCTGTTGAGTCAGCATGTTGTCCGATAACATCACAGCCTGAGTCGATCAGTGCCTGTGCCATCTGAGCTTCCTTAACAGGATCATGCCAGCTGTAGGTATACTTAACTTCCATGGTGACGTCAGGGTTTACACTCTTTGCGCCAAGATAGAAGCCGGTCAGACCGGAGATACATTCAGCAAAAGGCTGGGCAGCTACATAACCCAGTTTATTGGTTTCTGTTTTCAGTCCGGCGGCGACGCCTGAGAGATAACGAGCCTCATAAATGGATCCGAAGTAGTTGTGAACGTTGTTCAGTTCGCTGCCTGCAGCTCTGAAACCGGTAGCATGACAGAACTGGACTTCAGGGTGATCTGCAGCAACTCTGTGCATGAACTCTTCAAAACCGAAGCTGGTACCGAAGATAATGTGGCATCCCTGCTCGACGAGTTCACGAGCAGCGATCTCTACGTCTGATGTTTCAGGAATATTGAACTTGTTGATTACCTGGTCCTCACTCAAGCCGAGGTCGGCAACCATTTTTTCGGTACCACGGTTATGGTTGTAGGTATAACCCTGGTCACTCGGGTCAGTGATGTGGATAAAGCCGATCTTGATATTCTGAAGAGTAAGTTCTCCACCTGCCGGCGGATCTGTGGGCTCTTCGCCACCTGGATCATCTGTGGGTTCTACAACTGGATCAGTTGCGGCTGGCGGATCTGTTGGTGCAGGATCTTCGCTTGGGGTACAAGCAGCAAATACTGAGAAGATCATGACTAGGCTTAAAACAATAGCTAACCATTTTTTCATTTTTCTAGTTTCCTCCTGTTTTTCCCGCATAAAAATAGCGGTTGAATCAAGGTAATGTTAGCACAGGAGAACCTTCATCACAACTCTACAAGCATTTTATAAAACTTTAAATATCTGTGGATAATTTGCACAAGAAAATTGAAGTATATTCGCGGAGAAAGCAAAATAACAATTTTTATGCAAATCAGTCCGTAATTGTGAAATAAGCCTGTGATCTACACTTTAAGGGAACAATAAGTGCATTAGCAGATGAAATAAAGCCAAAAATAAATGAATAAACAACTAAATGATGAATAAAATGGATATACTTATATATACAGTTAAATACAGGCTTCAATGGGGAATATATACAAGAAATTAACATTTTTATGTTCAAATATCTGAAAGTGATATCGGCGCAGAAATTAAAGTATATGCAGGTATAGAGTTTACCTTTAGATTATAAAAGTATAAAAGGAGCCAAAATGACAAAAATAGAAACTAACAGTGAGCTCGCTCTGGTTCTTCCGGTCTTGTTCGGTAATGAACGGGCCTTGTCCAATGAATTATTGGGACTGGCTTGTGATAAGAAGTCTTTCTCTCTGCAGGATGGCCGTGCCGTTATTCCGACAAGTATGGAGACGCTGGCGGATGATGTCGCCTTTTTCAACCTGAGCAGCCGTATAGCTGAAAGAGTCTGGCTCCAGTTGGGGTCTGCCCGAACAGAGGATTTTGATCAGCTGTTTGAAGAAACCCGTCGCATCCCTTGGAATAAATACCTTAACAAAGATGCTGCTTTTACGGTTACAGGTTACAGTCGTAATTCCGCATTGACCAGCGTGCCTGCCTGTCAGCGGGTAATTAAAAAAGCAATTGTTAAATCTCTTTTGACAGCTAGGGGGATGCCGGAGAATGCCAAGTTACTTGAAAACCCTGCACGAGGTGAGCATGAGATACAATTCAGTCTGGTAGATGACGTCCTATCTTTGATGATTGATACAAGCGGTGAGCCACTGCACAAGCGTTCTTATCGCAGAAAAAGCAATCTTGCTCCCTTGCGAGAGACAACTGCTGCTGCCCTGCTGGAATACTCTTATCTAACTAATGTATTAAGACATGGTGGAATGGTCATTGACCTCTTTACCGGTTCAGGCACTTTGATTATTGAAGCAGCTCAGATTGCACTTGACCTGGCTCCCGGAAGATTACGCACCTTTGCAGCGGAGGATCTCCAAGCAATCGGACCAGGAGCTTTTAAAGACCAGCGCAGGAAAATCAGAGAAAAAAATCCCATCATCGATCCAAAAGACAAGACCAGGTTCTTGGCTCTGGATATAGACGCAGGAGCTGTGGAAGCTGCTCAGGCGAATGCTAGGTCTGCTCAGGTTGATGAGCTTATAAAATTCGAACGGCAAGACAGCACAAAGATTGATTTCACAGAGGTTCTTGAACTGGCGGCCGGGCGGGAAATACTTTTTCTGGCTAACCCTCCCTATGGCGAAAGGATGGAAGATGAAGAAGAAGCCCGCTCAATAGCAGTACGACTGGGACGCTGGCTGGCCCGTCCCTTGCGCGAGCAGAAAACCAGGCTTTCTTTATCATTGATTACTGCTGAAGACCACTTTGAAAGTGATTTCGGTTTAAAGGCTAAGAAAAGAAGGAAATTGTATAATGGTCCTCTTGCATGCACGCTTTATAACTTTTATTAGCTTAGCCTCTTACTTATTCAGAGAAAGCTGCAAAGAAATCAAGTTGTCATGATGACCTTCAGGCCTGTACGCGTACGGCGGACAATGCATAAAAAAGATTTCTTATTCACGGATGAAAACGAACGGATAACGGGGGTTTCAGGCAATAGGCAAACATTCCTGCGGTTTGTAACGGATATTACGCTTTTGTTAAAATACCGTAAAATAGGCGTTTCAAAGGTCGAAAGCCGGCAAAGCCCTGTCACATGAGTTATACACAAACTTATTAACACTATTCACAAAAATTAGCCTTTTTCAGACTCATTACGAACTTTTGTTCGCAGTTGATCTTGAAAATCTACATTAAGCCGTAATTAATATTATTTTCTTTCCTGTATAAACTTTCTCCTCCAAATGAATATTCAGTTGTCAGCTTTATCGCCCTGCGTTAAACTATGGGTCAGAAAGTTCAAGCTGTAAGCACGGTGTTTAGCCTCGTTTAAACTGCCCACACACCGCGCACATCGCAGACAAGAGCTGAGGAGGATTCAACTGATGAACGAAACAAAAGAAATTGGTGATGTTTTTATCTTTGATCACCCATTAATTCAACACAAAATCACAATGATGAGGGATAAAAATACTAACACGAAGGATTTTCGTGACCTGGTCAATGAAGTCGCCATGCTGATGGCCTACGAAGTGACGCGAGACCTTTGCTTGAAGGATGTTGAAATTGAAACGCCGATGGAGAAAATGACAGGCAAGATGATTGCAGGAAAAGACCTTGCTTTGGTACCGATTCTTCGGGCAGGACTAGGTATGGTGGACGGTATGCTGAACTTGGTACCCTCAGCCAAAGTAGGACATATCGGTTTGTATCGTGACCCGGAAACTCTGGAACCGGTCGAATATTATTGCAAATTGCCTGATGACGTTGCGACTCGGGATGTTATTCTTCTTGACCCCATGCTTGCTACAGGTAACTCAGCTGTAGCGGCAGTAGACTTTCTTAAACAGCGTGATATTGACAGTATCAAATTTGTCTGCCTGATAGCTGCCCCGGAAGGAATCAAGCACCTGCATGCGGCTCATCCCTGTGTTCCGATCTATTGTGCGGCTCTCGATAGCGGACTTAACGAGCACGCCTACATACTTCCGGGGTTAGGAGATGCAGGAGATCGCCTGTTCGGACCTAAGTAGCTAACTGTTAGCCTCAAAATAATAAGCCTTATCAGCAAAAGTCAACCGGCACTTGTCAGGAAGTAAATATTCCTTGTGCTTGTTGACTTTTTTGCCGTCCAATAAGGTCGAGTTACGCGAACCTAGATCTTCAAGAAAGAAACTGCCCTGCCTCCTGCTGATGCGGGCATGTTGACGGCTGACATTTTGAGAATCAATCCAGAAATCCACAAGGTCCGAGTCACGACCGATCAAAAATTCGTCCACGAGGATAAAGGCCCGGTGGCCTAGCTTTTCCTCTTTGCTTCCGGGCAATCCCTCGGACAGGCAGGCCATGCGGAAGAATGGGTCTTCCAGGACCAGATCTGCAGTCTTCTCCGCCTGTTGAAAATCACGGGAATAACGTGAACGCAGGCCGCCAAAAAGACCCCTCTGCTTCTTGTCCGTTGTTTTAATTTCCGGTGTGCTCTTCTCGATTTTCTTAGTGTCAGCAGAAATATTCATAGTTTTCTTTCTTTGCTTATCTATATTTTCTTGCCCTTCAATCAGCCGGGGCAGATTATTTTCACTACTGTCTTTGTGTTCGGAATACAAAGTCTCCTTTTCATCTTTTCTCAGATCTCCCGATAGAGCCAGGCCAAGCTTGTGATAATTTCCATCCCGGCACAAAGGCATCAGCTCTCCTACAAGCTTATTGTCAATAGAGTAATGCTTTGCCATCCAGCTGAGGAGCTTAGCCAGACCGCAGCTGTTTTGGTCTTTTGCATCAGCAGATGAAAATATCCATGTCTTTGCCTGTTTACTTTGAGGAGTGCCGGCAGAGATCATGCCCGGCGGGATGGGCAAAGTCAGGATTTTTGCAGAAGCAGCAAAATAAATGAGCTCCGGATGGAGGAATACTTCCTCTACACTCAGAAGTTCCTCCTCCAGACGCTCACAACTTCTTACTACCGACAGAAATCTTTCAAGACCCAGATCGGACTTACGTATACCTTTGGAATCCAGATCGATAAGAGTTTTAAGATCACTATCATCGATCTGGACAGTTAAAACATTCCTGTTCAGATACCAATTGCTGGGCAAGAGCTCAGAGGGTGGATAGCGGAGGATCTTGCTCTCTTGTTCAGGATCAGCAAGTGGCCGGCCGCAGCCCGAATGATTCAGATAGAAATTCCAAATCTTTCCAGTCTTTGTTTCGGTACTTGCCTGCTTCCCGGATACTTGCATGTTACTTACCTGCTCCCGGTTTTAAATCATCCACATAGTCGGTAGCAAAAGCCTTTTCGAACAAGGCGTCGGAAAAGTCTTGGATTTGCGTGCGAAAGAGAAGAGCAACGCCTAAGAGAACAGCAATTATAATGACAATTTCAAGGGTCCCGATTGCATTTGTTCTGAGACTGCGACCGGCAGTCTTCGGGCTAAGTGTTTTGGTCTTTCTGTGAATCTTCATTTTAATTTTTCTCCTTTATTTTTCTGTTACTTTATTGTGCACACGTTTACCGGAGCACTTGCGGACTTCTTACTGTCATGGCCGGCTGATTTCAGTCAAATTGACTAAAGCATGCTGCCGAAATCGCTGATGAAGGGTAGAGCGATGGTTGCGATTATCACGAATAAATCAAGAGCCATGGGGATGATTAACCGCATCATACGATGCTCCATCATGCTGCGTTGGGTATGACGAAATAGTTGCCAGATCTGCTGCGTTTGCAGATGTAAAAGCTCAAGTAATTCCGTGCCGCCTTGCTGACTGTAGCGCGCCATCAATAGCAAAGCAGACTGAATTTCGGGTATGGGGCACCTTTCAGCCAAAAAATGAGCTGCATCAAATCCGCTATAACCCTTGTCGAGCAGTTGAACCGCTTGTCTGATATCTCTTTGCAAGGGCCTGTCGTCAGACTCTGACAAAGCAGAGGTCTGACCCAGTATCTGCAGACTCCGTTCCAGCGTCAGCTGGCTTGAAAGCAGGATTTCCAATGTACTGATAGTGGTGGGGGCGTTGTATCTGTAATCGGTGCGCATGTCTCTGGCCCTGGCAATTAAGGTAAGATCATGCAAAATCCAGGGAAAGATTATAAGTATTATGCTCACTGAAACTGATCCGCCGGAAAACATACGTGAGAAGAGAAAAAGAACTATACCCCAGGCTAAGGCAATCTTCTTTTCATTGAAGTGCCGGGTCCACGATGCTTCACCATCGGGGGATACTGTAGCCATGGCCTCAGACAGACGCAGACCGATATTGCCGGGGATCAGGTCTAAATATAAGTGTTTGAGGGTTTTTGTCCAGCGACCGGCTTTAAGCTCTTTGGCTATGCTTCTTTTCCTTTTGCTTCTACGACGCTTTTTAACCTTTTTCTTACCGGCAGGCGCAGGTTCACGCCAGGAGACAATCTGCATTACCAGATAGATGACAAAAACAGCTGTGACAAACAGGACTCCTCTCCATTGAACCGGAGTTACCGAACTCGACTCCTGAACATTTTTCTGCATAAAGGAAAAAGCCATAAAAAACGGCATTGCAGCCATCAGGGCCGATTCAGTAGATTTTCCCTTATATTCGGTTGCAACGTCTGCCTGGATTGACATCTGAGTTGCCAGGGATCGCTGTCTCTGTTTAATAAAATCTTCAATTTTGCCACCCGCTCTGGCCATCAGGCTCAGAAGGCGCATATCTTCAGTGCAGACAGGAAGATTCATTCTTTCAGAAAAGAGTTGAAGAACATCATCCAGTGCCATTTGAGCATTAAGATTACTGCGTAAAGACCTAAGTGCCCGAATCAGCAGCTGATGCTGCCCCAATTCTTTTGCTAAAGGTTCGACAGACTCGTAGAGTGCCCGCTCCAAGCTGACTCCCATACTCAAACGTCCGCTCAGGTAAGAAAGGAAATGCAGATAGTGTTTCTTTTTACTTTCCTGATTGGAAGACTGCCACAAACATGAAAAGCCCAAACC
>JAAYEX010000083.1 GCA_012728535.1 Clostridiaceae bacterium
ACTGCGCAACAAAAGACATGCCCCATAAAAGGGCTGTCAGAACCAGCATCAGATGTGCTCTTTTGCTTTTTTCCACTGGTCTTCCTCTCCGGCAAGTTGATACCGCTATATCTTACCCCATAGAAGCAAAAAGCGCGCTATAGCCTGCGCGCTGATACATATTCCTTGTTGCCGGAGTTTATTTAGCGGCGGTTAAGCAATAAAGTACCGGATTTTTCGCCATTAATGGTCAGTTTATTTCCGTTCAGTGAAAAGCTCGCCTCTTCTCTTATAGTTTCACCTAACTGAGTAGTTGAGAGGCTGAGTTTGTTGTCGCTGTATATTTCATACTTGATCTTAATGGTGTGATAGCGGATGATTTCATACCCGCTGGCTGTTTCATCCTCAGGATCCGGCGGTAATTCGGCAGAAATCTCAATTTCTCCGTTGGACTTAAACTCCAGAAGCGTCCTACCTTCGCCGTAAGTAACATCCATACTACCGCTCTCCAGCTCCCAGAGGCCCTCAAGAGGATTGTCCTTTCGGGAACAGGCAGAAGAAAGCAGCAAAGCGCACACCAACACAAGAGCCATTAGCAGGCTGATCAGTTTTTTTGTCCGCATTCTCAACGTTTACCCGGCCTCCTTTAAATGAGTTGTTGCAATCATATAATGATAACAAAAAAACTACACGGCAAAAAGGCGGCGAATAAGCGCCGCCCCTTCCGCCGGTCTTTAGTGTCTTACACCTTTATCTGATTGTTGTCGCTGTAAAGCATGGACCTGTTTGTCAAGTCAAAGTAGGGCTGGAAGAGTGCCAGTAATTCATCCCAGTAAACAGGATGCTCCTGAGTACCGCTGTACTCTCGCTTTTCCTCATCCTCGATAAAAATAATTAATTTCCAATAAGTTCCGTTTGGACTCTCTTCAGCGTCATAAGTCCTCTGCCAGTCATCCAGAAAGAGATCATAATAGAGGCTGTCGATTAATCTGGACAAGTCGCCACATGCTCTTCTTCCCAGGACTTCTTCGTGGTTGTCATCCCGGCACATAGTTATTTTGTAAGTGCAACAGTTAGGATAGTGGCGGCGAAAACCTATTTGGGCAAAACCTTTGTAATAATCGCCCGTGTAAAAACACAAGCCTGTGATATAAGGGATTACTTGCCTGCCATCCTCGGTGTAGGCTGTCGCACCAAAGTATTTATCGCAGCTGCCACAGTAATACCTGTGCTTCAAATCATCCTCACTCAAGGTTTCCCAGAGGAGGTCTGTTGACAGAGGAAGAAGATCGATAATATCTATCATGCCGCAGTGAGGGCATTTGAGCTTAGTCATTTTTGCCTCCCTTCAGTTAGCTTCCAGTCTCATTCTTATGTTTAACTGTGGATTTTCCCGGCGCGTAAAATTTACGTGCATCGAAAGCAGAACTTGCTGCTGATTTAGAAATGCAAAAGCCCTCGGATTGTTTGTAGCTTCATAATAACAGATACTCTCTTATTGCGCTACTTTTTATGCATAATAATGAATTAATATCAGCCGGTCGTCAGGCTCCCAGATAAGCTTCCGAAACGCGCTCATCTTGCAGCATCTCGCTGGCGATGCCCTCATGCACTATCTTGCCGGTCTCCAGCACATAAGCACGGTCTGCTATGCTCAAAGCCATTCTCGCATTCTGTTCCACCAGCAAAATGGTAGTTCCTTCACTGCGCATTTCCTGAATCAGGTCAAAAACCTCTTTAACCAGCAGAGGTGCCAGACCCATAGACGGCTCATCCATCAGAAGCAGCTTCGGCCTGGACATCATCGCTCTGGCTATTGCCAACATTTGCTGCTCTCCACCTGAGAGAGTGCCGGCAGCCTGGTGACGTCTTTCGGCAAGACGGGGGAATCGTTCGAAAATTTTCTTAATATCCTTCTTAACCTCTGATCTTTTTGTCCTGATATAGGCACCCATTTGCAGGTTATCTTCAACATTAAGGCGTGTGAAAATTCTTCTTCCTTCCGGTACCTGGACCAGGCCGGTAGTGATAATGTTCTCTGTTCTAAGCTTGAGTAAATCCATGCCGTTGTAAATGATCTGCCCCTGACGGGCTTTCAACAAACCGGATATGCAATGCATGATCGTGGTTTTCCCGGCTCCGTTGGCTCCGATCAGAGAAACCAGTTCACCTTCTTCTTTAATGACCAGGCTGACACCTTTTATAACGTGGATCGGGCCATAATAAACATGCAAGTCTTCTATAGAAAATATATTTTTCATGCTAGGCCTCCGATCCTAAATACGCATTAATAACATCCTCATTGCATCTGATATCATTCGGACATCCCTCTGCAATCACGCAACCGTAGTTTAAGACGATAATCTTGTCGCATATGCCCATGACCAGCTTCATGTCATGTTCTATCAGCAGTACTGCGATTGAAAACTGCTCGCGCAGGGTATTAATCCTGTCCATCAGGCCCTCGGTTTCCGAAGGGTTCATACCTGCCGCGGGTTCATCCAGCAGGAGGACGCGGGGACTGGTTGCCAGAGCCCGGCAGATCTCCAGCTGGCGCTGCTGACCATAGGGCAAGTTGCCGGCATAATAATCGGCATATGACTCCATGTCAAAGACTCGAAGTAAGTCTCTGGCCTTTTCATCTATTGCTTTTTCTTCACGCCAATAGGAAGGAAAGCGCAGAATTCCTTCCATGACAGAATAATTTCCCTGTTGCAGATAACCCACTTTGATATTATCCAGAACAGACATATTGCGGAAAAGGCGGATGTTTTGGAATGTGCGCGCCAAACCCTGAGCAACTGCCTTGTGGGGCCGGTTACCCTTCAGTTCCTTGCCGTCCAGAATAACCGAGCCACTGTTTGGCCGGTAGACATGTGTAAGCAAATTGAAGATGGTGGTTTTTCCTGCACCATTTTGTCCGATCAAACCGGTAATGCTATTTTCTTCTACTGTAAAACTCACATCTTTAACAGCCATTAAGCCGCCAAAGCTGAGTGTAAGATTTTTAAGTTCAAGCAAGGCCATGCTATCTCCTGCCTTTCATCCTGCGTTCGAGCGGTTCTTCCGGAGTACCTGAAGAGGTTCCCGTCCGATCGCGCAGGGCACTGTCAGCTTTTCGTTCCGCACTTCCACTGGCCGGGACATTCTCCCGTTCTATGGCTCTGCCGCCACCGACACCGGAAATGGGCTGAGCATCCATACGTTCGCGACGGAAGATCCTGGCGATCCCCCGCTGTGACAGTTCCCTTTGACCCAGGAGTCCCGACGGACGATAGTGCATCAGTAAGACCAGTATTACTGAATATATCAGAGTACGGTAAGCATCTATGCCGCGGAGGAATTCCGGTAAAAGTGTCAGGAAGAAAGCAGACAGAACTGATCCTGTCAGGGAACCGATACCGCCGAATACGACCATCACCATGAAGTTGACCGATTGGTTGTAGTCAAAGAAGCTGGCTTCCAGTACGCCCGCATAATGGGCATAAAGTCCGCCTGCAACACCGGCGAAGAAAGCTGAGAAGCAGAAGGCGAAAAGCTTGTATCGAGTTACTGATACACCACAGGCTTCTGCCGCTATATCATCCTCACGGATAGATATAATAGCCCTGCCGTGCCTGGAACGAATTAATGTATAGATAACAATAAGTGTAATAATGAGTGCCCAGTAGCCGATTGTATAGGTTGTATCCAGAGCAATTCCTGTTAAGGGTTGTCCGCCGCCGGTAATTTTCATTGAACGCATCAGCACTTTTACGATTTCACCGAAAGCCAGAGTGGTTATGGCCAGATAATCCCCGCGCAAACGCAGGACCGGAATTCCTATGACCAGGGCCGAGAAGGTAGCAGTCAGGCCACCTGCAACGAGAGCCAGGAGAAGTATTCCGATATTCCCGGGTTTACCTGAAGAAATTGTGATTAATGCTGCTGTATAGGCTCCGACCGACATGAAACCTGCGTGGCCTAAATTCAGTTCTCCTAAAAGACCGGTTGAAAGGTTGAGAGAAACTGCTGCCGTAGCAAAAATACAGCAAAGGGTAAAGAGGTCTATTAATGTACGGCTGACAATCCCGCTTGAAAACAGGATATGGAAGAGCACGAAGACAACAAGAGCTACTGCCAGATTGATTGAATATGAAATAACTTTAGACTTTGGCATAAGCGGCACCTAAACCTTTTCTCTTTCGCTTTTGCCCAACATACCTGCCGGCTTCAGCAAGAGTACAAGAATCAGGACAATGAAAACCACGCCCTCAGAAAGCTGAGAGAAGGATGACGGTATATATGCCCTTGTCATAGTCTCGATCAAACCAAGTAAAAATCCGCCTAACATGGCACCGGGGATCAGGCCGATACCGCCCAGCACTGCAGCAATAAAAGCTTTGATTCCGGGCATAGCTCCCATATACGGGGTTATCTGCGGATAAGAAACAATAAAGAGTGCAGCGGCAATCGCTGCCAAAGCGGAACCGATGGCGAAAGTCATTGAAACAATACTATTTACTTTAATGCCCATCAGATATGCGCCCTTGACATCCTCTGATACCACCAGCATTGCTTTTCCGGCTTTATGCCGGGTCACGAACAGCTGGAGAAGAATCATCACAGTTAAAGCCACAGCTATAGTGATCAGAGTCCAGGAACTAAGAGAAATTTCCCCTATGTGAAAAACCGGGAAACTGGAAGCGGTAACGGGGAAAGCTCTGGGATCAGGCGAAAAGAGAAGTGAATAACCGGTTTGCAAAAACAGACTAACCGCAATAGCAGTAATCAAAGCCGATAACCTGGAGGCCGATCTCACTAAAATCATCCTGGTTATAAATAGTACGGACAAGGTATATGTTATTAACGCTTCCGTTTTGACTGTCGGTATACCACGTCGCTTTTCCTTCATGCTGCCTAGCTTTTTCCAGTATATCGGCATACGGGAGTATCGCTCTGATGCTGGAACTTCTGGAATTGTCGTCGGCATAGAAAAACTTTCCCTTATTGCTTATTATGGCAATTGATTGGACTTCC